>CADBUA010000077.1 GCA_902797665.1 uncultured Lachnospiraceae bacterium
CGAAAAACATGGGAGACGGACCTGTATGGATGATGTGACAGCCGCAGTGCTGCTGGCGGGGAAGGGATTGGCAGAGGGGACGAAGCTTGTCATGAATGGCGTTGGCAGCATTGTGAGATATCTTGGCGGGAATACCCCGGATATGCGGAATCAGAGAAGGAGAGGAATCACCGAGTATAAGCCTTCCGAGATGGGGGGCTTCTTCCCCCCGGAGGAGCTTCCGGAAGATACGGTGATCTCCGGCGGCCGCAGGGAGGAGCGGGCGGAAGCTGTGGAGGCTTTCTGTCTTCTCTCCGCCTATCACAGAATCCCCACTGTGCTCCTTCACATCTCCAATCAGCATCTGGAACAGCGCATGACGGATGCGTTCGGAAATACCGGCCTTCTGTGCCAGGTCAACCCCCTCAGTCCCTGCTATGAACCTTTTTTCAGAAAGGACAAACGGGAGATTGGCCAGATGATCCTGGAATCCGCCCCGAAGGAGCTGGAAATCAAATCCAGCCTCCGGACCTATCTGGACGGGGCTTTGATGTACCTCGAGGCCAAGAAGATCAGACCCAGCTACGCCCTCCTTGCCAGCTGTCCCCATGGGCAGCTGTTCATGAAGGTGGATGAGCTGATTGCCCAGAACAGACTGAGCCCCGGTCAGGGCCAGATCATCAAGCAGAAGCTGATGGCCGGCCAGAACGAGTACTACAAGCTGGAAAACTACTTCTACGACCTGGATGGTCAGATCGGCCCCATCCTCTGGAAAAAGAATATCTCCGGGAGTCTGAGCCCGGTGAGCATTCTGGATGGGATTTCCAGATGGGGGATCCTCATGCTTGATCTCAACGCGGTTTCAGACCAGCTGCTGCTGAATCTGATGCTGGCGGAGATCCGTTTGGCTGTTCAGCGGGGGATCCGTCTGAATCTGGTCCTGGACTCAGTGGAGCTCTCGGATAACGACTACCTGAAGCGGATGATCGGCCAGCACTCGGGACGTCTGTCCCTGGCTTTCTCCAGCCAGGATGTCTACGCGGCATTAAACGCGGATGACAACCTTTTCCATGTCCTCCTTGGGAAGAGCGGGAAGAATATCATCTTCTCCCATGGCTCCAATGTGAGCGCAGCCAAGTGGGCGGAGGGGATCGGCTACTATGAGAAGGAGGAGGTCAGCTGGTCCAGTCAGAGCAGCAGGAGCAGCCAGCCTCTTCAGCTCTTTCCCACGACAAGCAAAGGACAGAGCACCAACATCACGATGAAACGGGACTACATCGTCAGGCCGGAGGAGATCCTCCGGATGCGGCAGCGGGAGGTCTACATCTACTCAAGGGATCGGAATGAACTGGCCCACAGCAGTCTGATCTGAAAGGGAGAATGGAAGCGTGTACAGGTTTTACTACAGATTCCTGCCTGCCTCGGAGAGACAGGTTTACCAGATGATCAGCAGTGGAGTCACGAGGCATCTGTCCTCGATCCCAGTGAGCGGGACCCCGGATCAGATCAGAAGAGTCATGCCCATGATCATCATGGACCATCCGGAACTGTACAGCCTCGAGAACAGCTATTCGGTCATCACGGGCGCTCTCGGATCCAGACTTGTGGTCTCATACAGCCTGAGCGAAGCAGAGATGCGGGATCTGGACAGGGAGCTGAAAAGGATCGGGGACCGCTTTCTGGAAGAAGTGAGAAAAAGGCAGTATAACAATCTCGGCGTGATCCGCTATGTCCACGACTTCCTGATCCACAATACAGTCTATGACTATGAAGCCGCCAGCAGGTTGAGTTCCAGAGGGGAAGCGGGCAGCATCATCGGTGTGCTTCTCCGGCGGAAGGCGGTCTGCATGGGGATTGCCCTGGCTGCCAAATGGCTTCTGGACCTGGCGGGCATCCCCTCCGCTGTGGCGGAAGGCTTTGCTTTGCCGGAGGGAGAGCAGGGCATCATTCGATCAGAAGGCCATAGAGAGGTTTCAGGCGGCCAGAGAGCCCCGGGCGAGCAGACTGAAATCAATCACGCCTGGAACCTGGTCTGCCTGAATGATGTCTGGCAGCTCATGGATGTGACCATGGACCTGGGAGCTACTCACGGAGACTGGATCTCCTACGCGTATTTCATGCGCAGCCAGAAGGCGATGGATGCCTATACCCGCCATGAGCCTTACTTCGTTGACCTGAGCCGGGAGACCGGCAGTTACTTTGTCAGAAATCACGCCTATCTTCAGGGCGAGGAGGAGCTGAAAGCCTACCTTGTAAACTGCGTCAGGGAAAAAAGGCAGAGGATCCTTTTCTGCATGCGTCCTGGCAGGGAATGCCCGTCAGAGGAGCGGGTTCTGGAGCTGATCCGGAGATACCTTCCGGCAGGATACCGCTATCAGCTGATCCAGAGGATGAATGTGATAGACATCAAAAGGTGAGAGGACAGGGAACAGAAACAGAGATACGAAACAGCTCCGCAGAGGAGACAAATCATATTCATAAAAACCCGATAAGAATATAATATATAGAATATAGGATATAGGGCATAGGGTATAGGGCATAGGGTATAGGGTATAGGACATAGGGCATAGAGCATAGGACATAGGGCATAGAGCATAGATTATAAATTATAGAGAATCGAATATAGAGCATAGAATGTAGTATTTAGAGAATAGAAGAAAGAGGAGACATTATGGATAATAAGATGGATCTGGATTTTGATGATATCCCCTATGAGGAGGGCTGGGGAGATGATGAATATCAGATGCACCCTGGAGAGAAATTCGACGAGGAAGATTTTCTCGACACGATGGAACCCTCCAAGAAGAGCATGACAATCTTTTTTCTGATTGACACCTCCGGGAGCATGTCCGGGACGAAGATCGGGACGGTCAACGGGACAATGGAGGAACTGCTCCCGGACCTGATCGGCATCGGCGGGGCGGAGACAGACATCAGCATCGCGGTGATGAAGTACGATACAAACGTAGAGTGGATCACCAGGCAGCCGATGAGAGTGGAGGAATATCAGACCTGGACAAGGCTCTCCGCCAATGGGATGACTTCCATGGGTGCCGCCTTCAAAGAGCTTTGCAATAAGCTCTCGAGATCCGCTTTCATGAATAAGCCATCCCTTTCCTACGCTCCGGTGATCTTCCTGATGAGCGATGGAGAGCCCAATGATGACTGGAAGAGTGGACTGAATCAGCTGAAGATGAATAACTGGTACATCTACGGGCTGAAGATCGCGGTCGGGATCGGCTCCAAGCCCAACATGGATGTCCTCCGGGAGTTTACCGGCAATTCCGAGCTGGCGATCCAGGCGCACGGCGCGAAGGAACTGAAGGAAATGATCAGATTCCTGGCGGTGACTTCCTCCCAGATCGGCAGCAAGAGCATGTCGCTGACCAATGATGGAAGAGAGAAAACAGCGCAGGATGTCTCAAAAGACAAGGAGAAGCGGCTGGTCGAGGAAGTGAAGGACATCATGTCCGGCGTCGACACCAAGGATATCCCCTTCGACGAAGGCTGGTGAGGA
>CADBUA010000078.1 GCA_902797665.1 uncultured Lachnospiraceae bacterium
CACACGGTTTATGGGCTGCGATGTTATACCCGCGAGCGTGAGGATTTGCGAAAACCTTTGGCGCGGGCGGGCATACACCGGTGAAGCACTTGGCAGATTCGAATGCTTCCCGGTATATATGACTGCTATGGGTCGAAGTGATTTTATCATAGTTGGAAAGCCCCGGGGAGTGCGGGTAGACATGTGAAAGAGAGAAGGGATAGGGCTGGACCGTTCAGCAGCATCTTCAGGCTGAACGGATCCGGCAGCTTTTTCATGGATCTTCCAATCCCTCGCAATCTTGCCGATACCCCCTATTTTTGCTATCATCAGACCTGTCAGCGGCAAAAACACCGTCCCCTGAGGCGGGGGCGATTGCCTAGCCGTAGAAACGCTTCATGGCCTTTCATGGCGTTTCATGGCCTTTCTGATGGCAGGCCTGCGGGAGGAGGACTTCCGAAAAGCTTTGGCATCTGGATCGCCTGGAAGCTTTTGGCAGCTTCAAGTACTGGTGGACATAAATATCTGTGTGGATTTGCATATAGAAAAGCTCCGGGCAGAATGACGGAGCGGATATGGAGGGGTTGGCACGCGGGGAGAGGAGAGTCATGGTACCATTTATTGATCTGCACTGTGATACGTTGACACAGGCAAGCTTGCATTTTCATGATGATCTGTTTTCGCTGCCCTTTACAGCGCTGGATGTGAAGCGGCTGGGGAACGGAGGCGCAAAGGCGCAGGCTTTTGCGGTCTGCCTTCCGCAGGAGAGCACGGTCAAGAAACTGGGTCTTCTCTATGAGGGAGACTGGAAGCATATCAAACGCCTGGCGGGGATCCTCTATAACACGGCGAGGATGCACCCGAATGAGATCGGGATTCTGGAGAAGGCGGAGGATCTCGACAAAAACTGGAGTGAGGGGCGGATTTCCGCCATTCTGACGGTGGAGGACGGACGGGAGATCCAGGGGGATCTCCGAATGATTCACCGCTATTTCAGGCTGGGAGTTCGGATCCTGACCCTGACCTGGAACAATGAGAACTGCTTCGGGTATCCGAACAGCATGGATCCGGAGATCATGGGGAAGGGGCTGACCGAATTCGGGCGGGAAGGCGTCCGCTACATGAATAAGATCGGGATGATTGTGGACGTGAGCCATCTGTCCGATGGAGGTTTCTGGGATGTAGCAGCGATGAGCCGGGAGAGCCATAAGCCCTTTATCGCCTCCCATTCCAACTGCAGGGCTCTGTGTGACCACCCCCGCAACCTGTCGGATGAAATGATCCGGGAGATCGGTGAGACCGGCGGCGTGATCGGCATGAACCAGTACCCGCTTTTCCTCAACGAGGGAGAGAGCAGAAGGGGAGGCTTCTGCCTGATCCCCAGGGGACTCAGGAAGCGGTTTGAGAAAAACAGCCTGGATGAGATGGTCGATCACCTGCGCCATATGGTGGAAATCGGAGGCATCGACTGCGCAGCTCTCGGATCCGACTTTGACGGCATGGGTGGAAAGCTTTGCCTCAAGGGCCCGCAGGATTACCAGAAACTGGCAGACCGCTTGAGTGAGGAGTTTTCTTCAGAGGAAGTGGAGAAGATCTTTCACGGCAACATCGAGCGCGTCATGCGGGAGACCCTGCCGTAAAGTTCAGGCTGAAAGCAGAGAGAATCGTGCCTGTCCAGTCGAAAACGCCAAGGCAGCTACAAGGCCGGGCTGAGGGCTCCTGTGGCCAGTATTGAATATGCGCCCACCCTCTGCTTTTGCTCTTTATCAGCACGCGCGGCGCAAAGTGCGCAAAGCGAACTGGACAGTTACAGGACAAAAAACAGAAAACGATAAAATATCGAGAAGACAAGCAGGAAAATAATAAAGTAATAAAACAATAAAAAGCAACAAAAAGTAATAAAAGTAATAAAAACAAAAAACAAGAGGACATACAGAATTCAAAAAAGAACAAAGAGCATAAAAGGAGGGGACAGCTTCTGTCCTCTCCTTTTCCATCCTCCTTCCATCGCTTTTCCATTCTCCTTTCATCTCCCCTCCATTTTGCTCCATCTCCCTTCCATCCCCCTCTCATCCCCCCTCTCATCTGAATGAATGCCGGTTTCAGGCCTGTCATTCATACGAGGATCTTTTTGTGCTGACAGCACAAGATGGATCTGTTATGCTGACTTTGTTTGCTGGAAATCCCCCTCCGGAAGACCCGGATGGACTCAGTGGACGCAGGAGAGGAGAAAACATGGGGTTTACGATCGAGGATATGCTGCTGGTTTCCAGGCAGAAGTACAAGATGGAACTTGTTGCAGGGAAAGCGGGATGGTCCAACTCGATCAGCTGGATGCTGCTTTTGGAGGACTTTACCATCCTGAAGGCGCTGTCCGGGAAAGAGCTGGCAGTCACCACCGGTCTCGGCTTTGACAGCGAGGAGAAGATGCTGCGCCTGATCGGGGAACTGACGGAGCACAATGCGGCAGGCCTGGTCATCAACACCGGCTACTACATCCGGAAAGTGCCAGACCGGGTGATCGCCTTCTGCGATGAAGCGGACTTCCCGCTTCTGACCGTCCCCTGGGAGGTCCTGATCGTGGATATGGTCAAGGACCTGAGTATCCGGATCTTCCTCCAGGGGCAGACGGACGAACAGATCCAGGCTGCCTTGATCCAGGCCATCGAGATGCCGCAGGCTCGGGAGGAGTACGCAAAGGCTCTGCTTCCCTTCTTTGACACGGATGGGGTGTTTCAGGTTTTCCTGATCACTTCCGAAGGCCTGGACACGATGGACACTGTGGAGCGGAGAAGGATTGCCTATCGGATTCAGCTCTACCTCTCCAACATCACCCACAACGGCCATTTCTTTTACTATGATGGCTCCTTCGTTCTGGTAATGAATGCCGTGAAGGAGGAGGATGCCCGATCGATCATTGAGAACTTTGCCCTGCGGGCAAAAAACCGGATGATCGAACGCCCCCTCTACATCGGGGCGGGAAGCAGGGTGACAGACATCTCCTCACTTTCGCGCTCCTATCGGAGAGCGAAAGCGGCCGCACGGATGGCCAAAGACGAAAACAGGGCCATCGTCTACTTTGACCTGTGCGGGGTCTCTCAGATCTTCTATTCAGTGGAGGACATGGAGCTATTGTCCCACTTCAGCGAAGAACTCCTGGGGCCTCTTCTCCGGCACGATCAGGAACACGGATCTCAGTATGTGGAGACGCTGGAGGCTTATCTGAATCTGGACGGGAGCATCAAGGCAGTTTCAGAGGCCCTCTTCACCCACCGGAACACAATCCTGTACCGGGTGAAAAACATCAAAAAGCTATTGGGCTGTGAGCTTGAGAGCGCCCAGGAGAGGCTCCCCTATCAGATTGCGTTCTATATCCATCACATGGACCTGCCGCAGGGATAGACCCTGCCTCGAATATGCCGCGGCAGATTCTCCCGCGTTTCAGGTAAATGTGTGCATGAACGAAAGATACCCGCGGCGCAAAAGCATTTCGTAAACTTTCACGCGAACGGGTATCTCTGTCTGTATGATTTTTCGGCCTGTCCAGCCGCAGACGCCTGCAGGCATTTACCTGGGCGCGGCCTCCTGCCGCCCCCCATGGAATGCGCATTCTGTCTTTTCTTATTCTATCTTATCTTATGCTATGCTATATGATACCACACTTTTTACAGAAAGCGCGCCAAACGGACTGGACAGTTACGCGAAATCTACATCTGTCTCCGTTTTCAGACGGGCAGATTTGCCAGCATCCCGGCGGCAGAGTCAAATGAGGCGCTGACCTCCTCTGTCCCGGCGATCTTCAGACCGTAAGGCGAAAGGGCCTTGTTGCCAGACTTGACGAGCTTTGCGTAAAGCTTCCTGATGCTGGAGAGGGCACTCTTTGCCGTATTCGCGGCGTCTGTCAGAGAGAGCGGCCTGGAAGTCTCTTCCAGCAGTTCAAGAACCTCCTTTCCCATCGATTCGCTCAGCTGAAGTGCCTTCTTCATGTCGTTGGAGACGCCGCTGAACTTCTGCTTATTCAGTTTTTTGATCTGTTTTGTGACACGCTTTTTCATCGCGTTGAAGGACGGGCTCTTGGACAGATCGATGTTTGCTCCCTGGATAATGGAGATCAGGTCCTTGCTATAGGCATCCTTCAGACCGCTGATGATGTCAAGCGCCACCTTCGTATAGGCATTCAGGGCAAGCTGGCACTTTTTCGCGGTCCCTTCTGTCATCTTGGACGAGGTCTTGATGGTCATGGCGGACGCGCTTAAGGAAAGCGCCATGCTCAGAAGCAGTGCCAGTACGATTGTCAGACGGATTGATTTCTTTCCCATATATGCTCCTCTCTTTCTCTGCTCCCTCTGTGGGTGGGGCAGCTTCTGCCCACGGATCTGAATCATTGAAAAAACTGGGCGGACATATGCGGTCATCTGGCGGGAAAGCGCATGCTTTCCGGTAAACAGCTCTCCTCTATGGAAATGGACCTTGATGACAGGGCATAAAAAGGAATCGGACA
>CADBUA010000079.1 GCA_902797665.1 uncultured Lachnospiraceae bacterium
CATAAACAGAGGGCATTATACACCAATCCCAAGATAGGGTAGGCTGAGATAGAGAAAGAAAGGGCAACAAAAAAGAGTCGGTTGAACCGACCCTCTATTTGGGGTAATCCCGTCTACCCGTGAACAGTAACTTCGTAACCGCTAGTATTTTATATTTAATAAGATCTCTTAGTTTACATTCCTCTCTAAATGCGATATAATTATTAGAATTATTTAGAGGAGGCGCATTATGTCGTTCGGAATAAGAGACTTTTCTGCAACGCAGATGAGCATTGTTAACAATATCCGGTTTATGTCAGATCGGGAGATGAGAGCTCTCAGTCTCGGCTGGCCTGCCATGTTCTTCGAGAACGTTACCTCGAAGATTGATCCTGCCGGCAGCTTTGGCGTACTGTACAGCGATAACAAGGCATCCCGGCCCAGCGTGCCGGTCCAGATCCTGCTCGGGGCAAAGATCCTCAGTGCTATGCGGAATGAGCCTCTTTCCGAAGTGATCGCTTCTTCCCGCTTCGATCCCCGCTGCAGAATTGCGTTGGGCGTTCAGAACGATCTACTGACACCAGGATCGTTACGGACCCACGAGTGATTTGGCGCACTGGTCAGGAACCATGAAGCAGCGACCGGCGTCAACCTCATTGAGGACGAGGTCAATTGTCTCTCCGGAAGCATCGTTAATGCGATAATCGGGTGTGCCGTAGAGGAACATGCACCTGATCCTCTCTCCGGAACCGATACCTCCAGCCTTGACGCAAAGCAGCCTGAGCTGATCAATCAGGTGCTGCATGGTGACGGAAACACGGACCTTTGTGCTCTTCCCATCGAGCAGATCCCCTGCGAAGGAGGACATCTCGAGATCAGGTATCGTGTGGATTCCCTGATGTTCTGCGGCTTTATGCAGGTGCTCAGCCGGACGCAGCTGTTCTGCAAGGTCAACCAGCGGTTGGTTCTGTGCTGTGTGAACAGCGGAAACAAGGAGCTGGCAGAGAAAGAGTTTAGCCGCTGCCTGGATAAGGCAGACTGCAACGCATTTCTCTACGACAACAAGGATCTGACCCGTCATCAGAAGCTTCAGCTTCTGATCGAAGAGTCGGTGTCTCTGCTGGAGACAGTCAGCGGACACGATCTGGAAGAAACCAGTGACTGCCAGAACGTGAAGCGTGTCCTTGAGGAGCAGACGATCGAGAGAGCCGACGGCAAGGGACGCAGAGCACGGACAAAGGATGACGGCGTATGGGAGAAGGGGATGCTTCAGAACCCCACCGACCCTGATGCTGCCTGCCGACTGAAGGCAATGAAAGGCTGCCAGGGCTTCTCGGGTTCCTTCCTGCAGATGACGGTCTCCTTCGTCCCTGGCAGGAAGGATGAGGATCCTGCTGTGTATCCGACGATTGTTTTGCGGAACAGGGTCGACCAGAACATCGTATCCGACTCTGATGCGGCTGCGAAGATGCTGGAGACACTTCCGGAGCAGCCTCAGCCGAGGAACCTGCATGCCGATGGAGCTTATGTCGGCAAGGATCTGAAGGAGGCCGCCGGAGAGAAGAACATCGTCATCCGCAGCACGGATCCTGCAGGGAAGCGCGTTGTGGACGAGCTCGCAGACTTCTCTTTGGACGAGAGTGGAAGGATTACAGGCTGCCCTATGGGGATCACGCCCTGGGACAGCGAGGTGGATCTTAAGAGTATGAAGGTGAAAGCCACATACCCTGAGTCAGTTTGCCGGAGCTGCCCTTATGCGAAGGCCTGCCATGTGAGCGTTGCTCCTACAAAGCAGCTTGCCACGGTTCATGTCACTCTTTCCTCTGCCGAGAGGGCTAAGCAGAGGAGGTGGATCGCGAGCGAGGAGGGCATTGAGGGTGGTAAATACCGCAACGGAGTTGAATACCTGATGTCCCTGCTCCGCAGGTACTACGGCATCGACAGGCTGAGCGTCTGCGGGCTGGTCCTGATCAGACCGCTGGTGCAGTTCATGCAGGCTGCAGTTGATATCCGGCAGCTGTTCCAGCTGCTTCTGAAGAAGCAGGGGATCAGCCCCAGGAGTTTGGTCGTCTGAGACCGGGATTCGGTCTGTTCTCATATGCAAACAATCATCTCCGTGAGGCACAAATCTCAGGGGGAAAGGGGGAACTATACCCTAAACCCGCCAGCTCGGCAAGGAAAGAAAGGCCAGAGGGCCACCACAGTGATGAGACACACGAAGTTGGTGGCTTGGCGGTAGAAACAATATAAATTTCTAGCGGCCTCGCTTTTCGAGATTTGGCTTTTGGCGGAACCATAATATTATTATGTCCGGTGAAAAGTGCGCATAACGTATTGAGAATCGCAGGGCGAAAAAGAGGTAAGGAGGAGGTTTGATTGTCTTAATTGAAATGTTCTCACTTCGACAGGCTTTCCCTCCATCTCAGCCTGTTGTGTGTAGCGGTGGACTACGGCTCTATGATCGACATAGGTGTGTCTGTCAGGATTCTGGACCTGCACAGTAACCGGGGTAAAAGCTGGATATATCAGGGTCACGGCAGATTTAACGGAAAACCTTACAACAGCAGAATCACTGTGAAGCCAGAGCCGAAGGTGCATTTCCACGCCATGAAGTATGACAATATGGGGTAACTCACAGGGAGGATCGCTGAGACCTATGATCATTTCTATTTCTCCGCTGGTACAATTACGCAAATGGTCCCGTGCGCAGTCAGGGCTGGGTCTGGCACAGCTCTGATCCTTCCATGACTAAATGATCCTGGCCTTTCGATAATCCCGGATTTGATTTATAGTTATGACAGGTCCGGCCGCCATGATGCGAGCCGGGATCGAAGACGGACGCATGAGGGAGGATGGGAGACATGAAGGTACCGTTTTTGGATCTGAAGCTTCAGTACCAGGCTCTGAAAGAGGAGATTGAGCCGGAGCTTTTGAAGGTTTTTGAGAGCTGCGCGTTCATCGGAGGCTCTTATGTGAAAAACTTTGAGGCAGAGTTTGCCTCTTATCTGGGCGTGAAACACGCAGTCGGCTGCAGCAGCGGGACTGCGGCCCTGACGTTGGCTCTTCGCGCCGCAGGGGTAAGATCCGGAGATGAGGTGATCACAACGCCATTCACCTTCTTCGCGACGGCAGAGGCCATCGCTGGTGTGGGGGCTGTACCGGTCTTTGTGGATGTGCGGCAGGACGATTACAACATCGACCCGGATCAGATTGAGAACGCCATCACAGAGAAGACAAAAGCCATCCTTCCGGTGCATATCTTCGGGGCACCCTGTGAGATGGACAGGATCTGTGAGATTGCAGAAAGGTATTCCCTTCGGGTGATTGAGGATGACGCGCAGGCGGCTGGATCCTCCTATAAGGGGAGAAAAGCCGGATCCATCGGGGACATTGGATGCTTTTCCTTCTACCCAACCAAGAATCTCGGGGGATGCGGAGATGGCGGTATGGTCACCAGCAATGATGAGGACCTTTCCGTGATCCTTCTGGCGCTCCGGGAGCACGGGGCTGGGAAGATGGGAGCGGAGGCTTATGAACTCCTGAAAAGATCCGGAGCCCTGGGAAGCGGCATTGAGGGGGCAGGAATTGAAGGAAAGGCGTCCGAAGGCACAGGAGAGAGAGGGGCTGAAAGCGGGAATCTCTCCTCTATAGGAGAGAAGGCTACGGATCTTTAC
This sequence comes from uncultured Lachnospiraceae bacterium, assembly GCA_902797665.1. Lineage (GTDB taxonomy): Bacteria > Bacillota > Clostridia > Lachnospirales > Lachnospiraceae > Porcincola. The sequence continues at coordinate 3,654 of CADBUA010000079.1, forward strand.
GATCCTTATAAGTACTATAACTACCTCATCGGCTACAACTCAAGGCTTGATGCGGTTCAGGCTGCCTGCCTTTCGGTCAAGCTTCGGCATCTGACCGAGTTTAATCAGAAGCGGGCGGAGATTGCGAAGCGCTATCTGGAGGGGCTGACTGACCAGGTTCGGAGACCTGTCTACGACGAGAAGATCATCACTCCCTGCTGGCATCAGTTCGTGATTCGCTCCGCCTATAAGGCGGAGCTCTGCCAGGCACTGGCAGAGGCAGAAATTGGAAGCGGGACTTTTTACCCGGTTCCTCTCCATAAGCAGAAGGCTTTTGGCGCTGGGAATTGCAGGATCGTGCCGGATTCGCTCCCGGTGGCAGAGGAGATCTCCTCTCAGTCCGTGTGCCTTCCGATTTTCCCGGAGATGACCATGGAACAGGTCGACTACGTGATTGAGACGGTCAATTGCTTCTATAAAGGCAAAGGCTGAGAGCTTAAAGGGACATGGACATAACAACACAAGGCCTCATAAAATAGCATTTATAGACAGATAGATAGGCGAAAACACAGAAACAAAGCTATATATAGTTATACAAAACAGATATATAAAGCACACATAAGTGAGTGGATATAGACACATAAATAGATACATAGAAACATAGATGTATAGATGCTATAGATAGATAGATAGGTAGGTAGATAGATACATACATAGATAGATGTATGGATGCATGAATGCATGGATATATATACGTAAATATGTGCAATTGTGGTTATAACTATAAATCATAGAATATAATTAATAAAAAGAAAGTTTTTTCGTTGAGAAGCGAGAGCCCTGAAGTGAATGGGAACAGTGGGGAGTGAGGAGCAAGAGATGAGCGGAGTGTATATCCATCCGACTGCGGAGGTTTCTGAGGGAGCCTCCATCGGAGAAGGAACGAAGATCTGGAACCAGGCCCAGGTGAGGGAGGGAGCCTCCATCGGGGAAGACTGCGTGATCAGCAAAAACGTGTATATTGACGCGGGGGCCCAGATCGGGAGCAGGGTCAAGATCCAGAACAACGTGAATGTCTACCATGGCGTCACTGTGGAGGATGACGTTTTCCTCGGTCCCTCCATGACCTTCACCAATGACCGCTTTCCCAGAGCCTTCCAGTCGGATTTTGAAGTTGGAATTACCCTGGTGAAGAGGGGCGCTTCCATCGGCGCGAACGCGACGATCCGCTGTGATGTCACGATCGGGGAGTACGCGATGGTGGGATCGGGGAGTGTTGTCACGAAGGATGTTCCGGCGCATGCCCTGGTGGCGGGAAACCCCGCCAGACAGATCGGCTGGGTCTGTGCATGCGGCGGAAAACTGGATGATCAGGGGATCTGCGTCCGATGCGGAAAGAAAACGGAGATCCCATAAGGAAGCAGACAGGGAGACTTTCTTAATAGCGGAAAGCGTTAGGATTTGCCAGTGCTTTAGGGGGATACACACTCGCAACAAATATGCTTTTTATGCGTGTTATTTCCTTCGTGGCTGCCACTTCTGTTCCCTATGCAGGTGCTTTTGCCCTCACACCCCTGTTTTCAATGCATGTGCTCCCTGCCTTCATGATCCTGTACCCAAAAGCTTCCTCCTTTTGCCATGCATGGCAAAAGCTGTGGCTTTTGGCAACAGCGTTCATTATCTCAGTATCTTAAGATCTCAGCCCCCTGCGGGGAACGGATGCGCCTGAAAACCCGGGAGAGCATACGTTTTCCATGAAAGCTTATAGAGATGGCACCAGAGGAATCGGGGAGGCCCTGGGAGATTCTATAGAGGAAAGATGAAAGTGGAAAGGGGAAAGAGGAGAGGGGAAAGGGAATTAATGGCCATCAGGACTCATAAAAGCACCGTAGCTGTCCAGTCATAGGCTCCTTTCCAGGCAGGAGCCTGTGCTTGTCTTCACACCTTTGAGGCTTTTACGACTGGATAGCTGCAATCTTTTGAACTGGATGCTTTTGATAGGGAACATGACGTTGATATGCCCTGGGGTGGACAAGGCGCTGAGTGCGGGGGAGAGTGCATGCCGGAGAATAGAGTTTGTCAGAGCGTTGTGCATGGTGGATCATAGAGCGTGCCAGCGTGCCGGCGGGCCGGCGTACTGCGTGCGTATAAGCATGGAGCATTCCAGATCATCGAGGGATACAGGGAGATGGGAATGCCGGAGGACCAGGGAGAGAGAGGAGAAGGCAGATGAGAAAGATACCGGTGACCAGACCTTATATGGGGATGGAGGAAAAGAATGCCGCCGCGGAGGCGATTGACTCCGGGTGGATTGCCCAGGGGCCCAGAGTCGCGGAGTTTGAGAAGGCCCTGGCGTCACATGAAGGGATCCGCTATGGGGTCGCAAGCAGCTCCTGCACCACCGCTCTTCAGTTGGCGATGGCAGTGGAAGGTCTGGGTGCGGGGATGGATGCGATCGTCCCATCATTTACCTTTGTCGCAACG
>CADBUA010000080.1 GCA_902797665.1 uncultured Lachnospiraceae bacterium
GCAGGAAATCGTTCCCGATACCGGGAAAGAGACTGCAGCCGTCGGGGATGGCTTAAAAGCGGATAATGGCGGAGCAGCGGATGAACAGAAAGCCAAGCGCACCATCCTGCTGTATGACTGCGGGTCCAATCTGGAATCGGGCGGCGGAATGGCCAGCTACAATCTGAGACAGATCCTTGCCTCAAGCTTCAGTAAAGATGACAGCGTCCGATTTATTGTCATGACCGGGGGAACATATCAGTGGGTGCTTGAAAGCGACTACCTCTGTGATCCGTATGGGAAGGGAATCTCCGTCAACGAAGAAGGAGAATACATTATCAGCGCGGAGTACAACCAGATCTGGGAAGCCAGAGGTGTGGATTCCGCGGAGAATCCCGCGAAGCTTGTTCTCCTGGATGCGGACGGCATTACAGGCGATGCGGAAAATGCCTTAAAATCAGAAGAAGAATTGATGATAACGCCTGAGGTCCTCAGGGGATTCATCAATTATGCGGCAGAGAATTTCCCGGCGGAGAAATACGATCTGATCCTGTGGGATCACGGCATGGGACCGCTCGGCGGTTTTGGCGGTGATGAACACGACGGTTACGGTGGAAGGGGATCAATGACAGCCGATGAGCTGATCGAAGTGTTTGCGGATAATGCGGTCACGAAAGACGGAGGTAAATTTGATTTCCTGAATTTCGATGCCTGCCTTATGAGCAGCATTGAGCTGATCCTCCCGTTCTCGCAATATACAGACTACTACATTGCATCTCCGGAGCTGGTGCCGGGCTACGGTCAGTATTACGGACCTCACGAGGGTGCTTATACAGGATGGCTTGATGAATTAGGTAAAAATCCGGATATGGATACTTTTGAGATCGGCAAGATCATAGTCGATGATTTCATTAAGTTCTACGATAAGGAGGAAGGCGACGGTTCCTCACAGGAAGGTACGTTTTCTGTTATCAATATGGACAAACTGATGAATTACGACGGTATTGTCGGGAATCTGAGTAACCTTTTCACTATCATGGACCGTCAGCTGTCATTGACAAACGACAAAGGACTGTATCCTTTCTACGATGAACTCTCAGCATGGAAGGATGCGATTGAATATGGAAAAGGGAAGTATGACTACTACGATCTCGGCTGCCTTGTATCCAAGCTCGCGATGGAATACAAGGAGATCGAACCGGAAGATGTTATTTCTGACGATGAAATTGATTACGCGAATAATTATATGGAAGTGTCGGCAATTCTGAACTGGATACTGCACAATGACACGTCCGTATACGGGCGCGGCACGAAAGGGATCCGGTCGGTCCCGCAGTACTACAGGGATCCCAACGGAAAGATCGTCTATGGTGAACTGCCTACCAGCGGAGTTTATATTTCCTTCATTCCTTCCAATGCGCCGGGACCCTATCAGAGCTATAACTTTACTATTCAGGACATACTGAAAGTCCTTCCGGACGGAGAAATCAAAGAGGTCCTCGATCAATACTCCAATCTCCTGGCGAAATTTGCGCTGGTCGCAACTACGGGAGACACGATTGCCCGGATGGTCGCAGAGGGCTGTGAGAAAGCCGAAATCAATGTCGATACCCTTAAGGAATATACGACAGATCCGGAACTGGTCTTCTACGACCCGGTCGCGGGGCTCGTTGATATCTCGGATTGGGGACTGCATGTTCAACCGGTGATAGATATACTGGCTGAAGCCGGATATGCTGAAGAGGATGTCCTTGCCTGGCTGGATGGTATTATAAAACAGCAGGCCGAAGAGGCGGTCTCCAAAAAGAATATCAGTGTGCTTCCCGGCAGCGACGGGTCCGGCTATCAGGTAAATATTGCGGATACACATAAGCGCGTGATCGACCGGGTACAGACCAATGTGATCGCGGAACTTCCGTCAGTTGAAGCTTACCTGAATGACCCGGCAAATGCTGATATTGCGTCTATGTTAAGCTGGTCAACGGGGAGTACTGAATTTCCGATCGGAATCGTTGAAGGAAAACAGAACTTTGGTGCCGGTGATTCGACTTCTGTTACGGCGGAAGAGTACGTTCAGTGGTATCTGGACCCCAACAGCAACTGGGAGCTGGAACCCTTTGAGGAAAAATGGTATGCCGTGCAGGATGCAGAAGGAACGAACCATATTGTATCACCGAATGTCGGAGAGCATGAGGCTTATTTCCTGGTCA
>CADBUA010000081.1 GCA_902797665.1 uncultured Lachnospiraceae bacterium
AGGAGACCAGGCCGACAAACAAGAAAGAATCTGTACAGAATGAGCGAAGTATTGCAGCTGTCCAGCCGCAGGCTCCTATATCCGCAATGAATGTGCGTCCGGGCTTTATGGAGGAGGCGGAGGCTGCACCCTTACAGGATTCACTGACGCCCCTCTCCGAATCTCGCGGGAAGAACTCGACGCGCAGAGCTCTCCATTCGTGGCTCCGGGATTTCAGAGGTCGGGTTTATCGAGCATTTGCTCAATTGAGAACTTCCTCTCTGGCGAATTCGGTCGCCAGAGAGACTAACTGCCCCTCTTTTTTTGCCATGTGATGGCATTATACCTGCGAGCTTTAGAATCTGCGAAACAATTAGCGCGAGCAGGCATATACCGATAAAGCTCCTGGCAATTCGAATGGATCCCGGTGAAAAAAGGGGCATGGGTTAGCCTAAGCTAACCATAAAAGGGAGGGTTATGCGACAAGTGTTCCTGAGGGAAACGAGTGCACGGAATAACAGTATTCGAATACCTGCAGGAAGGTGTTCTGCATACTCTGCGTAGATATGAAAAACAGGATTGGAACGCCGGACCTTCACTGTGCTTTCCTGCACGATTTCGCACAAGATGCTCCAACATGCCCTGACAGGCAGAAGAAGGACACAAAGCTTATACGTTCCTATATCAGCTCCATGAACGGTCTGGTGGATATTCTGAAGGAACATGCGCGCTGCGCGTGATGGAAAGGAACGGACGAATGCGTAAACCGTTTTGATTGATTATTGTTTTCCCGGCCTGGCGTGCCAGAAAAACGCCAACCTGTTCCCGATATCACTGGATGAACAGCAGGATATTGATGGTGAGGCCGAAAACTGAACAGATTGCTCCATGAAATATTGGACCCGCTTCGTGATCCTCCGGCGAACAGATATCATTGTGCTGCTTTACATATACCAGTCAGATGGCCTGGACTGTGATTGATACCCGCGAGCGCGAGTATTTGCGACAAAAATGGCGCAAACGGGCATATACCAGCGGAACACTTAGCAGATTCGAATGGTTCCCGGTATAAGATTCCCATTGGCAGGGCAGATCCCTGCTCCGGCTGACGGCCGGAACAGGCCGTTCTTATGAGCGGGATGTAGTCTTTTAACATTTAGAAAGGAGTGACATGATGCGGAAAATACTGATGTTTGTTAGAGCTATATAGAAAATTTGAATGCAATAGCAGTGCCGTGGCGAAAAGCTCTAAAGCCAGCATGGCAGAAGTGTCAGCTTCTGAAGCACCAGGATTTATCACGCAGCAGGTGGGAGATTCTGACAGGATCCTCTTCGGATTCCCTGCCATGGGTAATGAGGTGCTGGAGAAAAGCAAGTTCGACCCGATGTTCACGGACATAGAAAAAGCCCTCCCAGGGAATAAGAATGTCCTGCCTGGCTCCTATGGATGGGGCGACGGCCATAGGAGCCAGGCAGGACTGGGAGGAGAGGCGCCGTGCAGCCTGCACCGGGCTGGTCACTGTCTGGATTCAAAAAGAGCAGAGAGGCAGATGGAGCAGCATCTTCATCTTCACGGCAGTGTTTTCGGTGCCTTCCCTGCTGCCAGAACTGAAACAGAAGCTGAAATCGTCGCGGATTACAGAAAAAAATAGTGGACAATGACATAAAGAAAGGGGAATGAAGACTATGAAGAGCCAAGTCCTGAAAAAAATGCCCGTATTTGCTTTGGCTGCTGTCATGGCAATAAGCGGACTGTCGATGAGTACATTTGCAGAGGCTGAAAGCACAGAGTCGGAAACAAGTGTTTCTACTGATGACGATGCCACGAAAGCCATAGAATTGCTGGAAGAGATAAAAGGGACGTATGAACCCCTGTTTCCGATCATAACGGATTCTCAGTATGACCAGCTGTGGCTTGATCCCTGTATTTCCGCTGTTGGGGAAGAAGCTGCCCCCGAAGTGGCGGAAATGCTGAAAGCTGCCTGCAACGGAACTGTCTACGGACAGGAGGCAATAGACGCTTTCGGCGATGGGACCGAAGGCGCGCAGTTTGACTGCCTGTTTATCAACGGCCCGTCCACCATCACATTTGATGGAAATATAATCAGCGGCACAGATGAAAATGGAGGCCAGATCTTCTCCCATGCATACAGGTTCGTTGACGGACTTTCCCTGGCGGGACTGATGGAAGGCTATCTGTATGAAACGGAAGACAAAGATGCAGGTGAATTTAAATATTTCTATATGATGCCTGACACACCTGCTACAACATATCATTTGGAATTTCGATATGGGAGTGATGTTGATGCCCTGGCCCAGTATAATGAAGGGCCGTATGCTTACTGGCTTGCTGCGGGTTTCCCGGTAGATGCCGATGAAGAGATGATAGAAAATGTCATCACCCTTTTCTGCGAAGAGAACCTGGGTGAAATGCAAGCGGAAGAGACTGCATTTGCAGGAGGGGCCGGAACAGAGGAAGACCCATGGCAGATTGCAAACGCGGAACAGTTAAACCTTGTACGTGAAGACCTGGGAGCCCATTATATTCTGATAGAGGATATTGACCTTACCGGGGTAGAGTGGGAGCCGATCGGGAACCTTAGTGATTCAGAATCCTACTCAACGATATTTATGGGCGTATTCGATGGGGGAGGGCATACAGTCAACGGCCTGGAATTCAGCAGCGAAGGACCGCTGATTGGAGCCGGTCTTTTCGGTGTGAGTACAGGGGAGATCAGGAATCTGAATATGGAAGACTGCAGTGTGTCATGCACAGGACTGGTGCCTGGAGATGATCAGGCGGTTGGAATTATTGTAGGCTACAATATGGCTGGAACCGTGACCGGGTGTACAGTGAAAGAGAGCGATGCGGCCAGTCTGAATTGCACAGGCATTATTGCCGGCGGCAGCGGCGGAATTGTTACAGACTGTGTTGTGGAGAACTGTACAGTCACTGTCCTGGGAGATAATGAATTCACGGATGGCTATAAACAGTGTGACGTTGCGGAGTGCGGAGGCCTGGTGGCAGGTGGTGCTTTCGGAGGCACGGTGAGTGATTGCACGGCATCAGGAATGATTATTGCTGAAGGAAATGAGCCGGTCGGGATCGGCGGCATAGCCGGCTGCCTGGAAATGATGAGTGAAGTAAAGGGAAACAGAGTGAATGTAGAAATCACTACAAAAAAGGGCGGGCACGCAATTGGAGGTTTATGCGGATACGCTGGAACCCATTCTGATGCTGCACTAATGATGGAAAAGACAGGGGTAGAAGTGACAGAATATCCTTCTCTCATCCATGACTGTGAAGTAAAAGCTGTAATCAATGCGAATGCTGCCACACACGTTGGAGGCCTGATCGGTACTAACCTGTATTTCTTTGGTGAGGAGACCATCTGGAAGGCTTATGACTGTGACGTTCAGGCAGAGATCATTGGCGCAGTTACGCCGGGTGCTCTGTTTGGCAGGGCAGAAAACTGTGAATATTCAGACTGCTCATATGAAGTCACTCTGGATGGGGAAACTCTTCGGAATGAAGTGGGAGAGACAGATGTAATGTATGAGAGCCTGGATCAGTAATAAGGATTGTAAGCTGCATCTGTCAGAGGGCTGCGCTGGCGATTTGCCTGGATGGAAGCGAATGATCGGACTCGGCAGTGCCGATATCCGACAGCCATCACGTCAGAACCTCATGAGACGTAGAAGCCTGAGGAGCTTGTGACAGAGATCTTTTATCCCACGAAGAAGATATAAATATCGTAACTGTCCAGCCAGCTTTGTGCACTTGCTGCGCAAAGCCTGGTAACACAGAGCAAAAGTAAAAGCTGGGCGCGCATTCCATGCGGGCGCAGGAGCCTGCGCCGGACCGCGTACCTGGAAAGGAACTTGCGGCTGGACAGCCAGAAAATCATAATAATCTCCCGGCTGTACGGCAGAACTTGCCTGTGGCCGGGATTTTTTATGCTGGGAACCATTCGAATTTGCCAGGTTCTTCACTGGTATATGCCTGCTTGAACCACAGAGTTTTCCAGATATGTTCTTGACATTGATATGATACATATAACGACCATTATGGTTTTAAGATGGGCTCTTAAGCAAATGAGAATATTTTTAAAACGTTATAAAAACCATAATATGTGCATCTAGATATGAAAAATGTTAATATTTACTTTTCATCGGAATATTCTATAATAATTATCGCTATTCCAAGGAGACGCATTATGGCATTTGGGGCTCGAGACCTTTCTGCAATGCATTTGAGCGTTGTTAACAATACATAGTTTATGTCAGACCGGGAGCAGAGAGCGCTCCAGTTCGGCTGGACCACCATTTTCTTCGCGAACGTCAGCTCGAAGTTTCCGGAGATACCCGGGATCCTGCCTGCAGATGACGATCTCCTTCATCCCGGACAACAAGTGTCCCGAATGATCTCGCAGACTTCTGCCGCAGGATCACCGGCTACATTCAGGGGATCACACCCTGGACCTGCGAGCTGGATCTCGAGAACATGAAGGTGAAAGCCCGATGACCGGAGATGATCTGCCAGAGCTGCCCGTACGAGAAGACCTGCCGTATAGCATTTGCTCCGACGAAGAAGTTTATTCGATCCGTGTCTCTCTGTCCTCTGCCTGCAGGGCTCAGCAGCAGATTTGGATTGCGAGCGGGGAGGGAATTGCCGGAGGCAGATATCCAAGAGGGGCTCTGCTACAAGAACGGTGGTTTTATGGTGGCAATCGTACGGGCTTTGAGGTCTCCGGCAGACTGCAATTCTGGTTTCTTGCGGGAGCATCATAGTTATGAGCGATTCCAAGGCGGAGGCCTCTGCTGTGACGCCTGAAGAGGGATCGAGAGAATGACA
>CADBUA010000082.1 GCA_902797665.1 uncultured Lachnospiraceae bacterium
ACATCATAGATGAAAACATTCAGAATCCTTCTAATACATATTCATGCGAAGAATGTATTCTGCGCAAAGTTCAGAGACGGATTGATAGGATCTGGCCTGCTTTGTAATTCCTGGGATCTCAAGATAGAATCAAATGGAAGGTCGGATCCAGGGGATCTGCCTGTGAGGATTGTTCTGCTGCCGTATTCGGCATGGAGGAGAGGATGGGAAAAGATTTGAGAGATATAGGAGAAGGAAAAAGAAGGCAGATAACAGTTGGCGTTATCGGAGCCGGAATGATCAGTGACATCTATCTGACCAATATGACTCAGCATTTTCCGCTGCTCTCTGTAAAGAGCATCTGCTCAGGGCATATGGAGCACGCCAGGGCGCAGGCTGAAAAGTACGGGCTCACCGCTGTGACGCGGGAGGAGATGCTCTTAGATCCGGAAATTGAACTTGTGGTGATCCTGACACCGGTGGAGACGCATTATGAGCTGATCAAGAGCGCGCTTCTGGCCGGTAAGCATGTCTACACCGAGAAGACCCTGACGGATCGTCTGGAAACGGCCAGAGAGCTTGTCGACCTGGCGAAAGAGCGCGGCCTTATGTTCGGTTCAGCGCCGGATACCTTCCTGGGAGAGGCCTATCAGACGGCATTCAAGGCCATCGAGGAAGGCCTCATTGGGGAGGTCAACTCCTTCTCGATCACCTGCAACCGCAGCAACGATGTGATCCTGCCGCTTTATCCAAACAACCGCATTCCGGGGAATGGCGTTCTCTATGACTATCTCGTCTATTACATCACTGCTCTTGTGTCCCTCCTGGGGCCGGTCAAGGAGCTGGTGGGGATCACGTCCAATCCATACCCGGAGCGCGTGAATGCTGTTCCTATTTCCAAAGACTATGGAGAGACCATCCACAGCATGAATGAGTCCATCGTGGAGGCGATTGTAACCCTGAGAAGCGGGATCAGCGGCACCGTCCATCTCAACGCGGAGTCAGCCGCCACAGACCTGGCCAATGTCAGGATCTTTGGCCGCAGGGGCATTCTCGCTCTGACAGATGCCAACCGCTTCCGCGGAGAGGTGAAATATGTCCCCTTTTTGAATGATTATGAGGATCCGCAGCCGAAGATGATTCTGAACCCGTCCACGCGCTCTTTGGAAAATGCCCGGGGCATTGGACCGGCGGACCTGGCGGAAGCAATTCTGGAGGGGAGAGACTGCCGCCCGAATGCTGATCTGGCATACCATGTCATGGAAGTGCTCACGGCGATCCGGGACAGCAATGGGAAGATGGTGGAGATTCAGTCTACCTGCAGGAGACCGGAGCCGTTCCCCACTAAGGATCCGGGAGTCCGGCAGCTTGCCCACGCAGCTTTCCAGCTGAAAAACTCGGACGAGATGATGCATTTCTATGAGGACATTTTGGGGATGCCACGGGTCTTCGATCTCACCTTTCAGGAGTTCTATGACTCGATCAGGAACGACCGGCCGGAGGACTTTACCGAGGAGGGCTATCGTAAGCTTGATGAGGGGGAGAGGAGATGGCTGGAAGGCATTCAGAAGCAGGCGGAGATGGGAAAGACATGGCTCCGCTATCTGAAGGTCTCTGAAAGACAGTTCCTGGAGTTCTTCTTTGATGACGGAACGGAACGGCGGACCATCAGGGACCGCTGGAATCACTATGGGTATACAAAGCTGAATCTCGTGGTAGAGGACTTGAAGCAGCTCGAGAGACGTCTTACAGAAAACGGGGTGGCTATTGACAGGGATGTTCATCAGACAGCGGATGGTCTGACCGGGATCAGGGTGTATGATCCGGATGGCAACCTGATCGAGTTTACAGGGTCCACTCGGGATACCGGACGCACTGAGCTTACTGATCTCACTCTCCAGGTTCGGGATGACGTCAACATGCGCCGCTTTTATGCGGACGGACTGGGGCTGAAGCCTGTCAGGACCCTGAAGGCAGAGGATCTTGCAAAGATCATGGAGAAGATGCCGGATGCAGATCCGGAGAAGATCACGGAGCTTCGCATGCAGCTGGACGCGCCCTGGATGGAGTACCTGGAAGCCGGGCCCAATGAATACATCGTTCTTCTCCACACGATGGGGCAGGAGAAGCAGGAAGAGCGGGATCTTTCCGATGCGTGCGGGTATATGCATCTCTGCCTGGAGGTGGAAGATATCCAGGCAGCCTACGACGCGGTCATCGCCAACGGCATCATCCCGGATACGGAGATCAGTATGGGAGCGGACTTTACCTGGCAGTTCTGGATGACTGATCCGGACGGGAACCGTCTGGAAATGCATCAGTACACGGAAAAGTCCATGCAGCTCAAAGGATGAGGGCAGCGGCCTGTCTGCCGCAGATTACTGATGTCACCCGCTGGGAGCTCCCACGAAAAGCACCGACTGAAAGCTTTCATTGAAGAAGCAACCATTGAAGAAGCAACCATTGGAACAAGCCTGGAACAGTCATCCAGGGCTAGCACTGAGTGCCGTACAGCATCCATCTCGTCCTCTTTTCAGCCTGATGAGCACCCTGAGCGTCGAGAGCTTTAGTTCAGGGGCTGTCCAGAGGAATGGAAGCTGTGCGGCATGATTTTCCAGGGTTCAGCTCTGGGTCTGGTGCGGTACAGATGCGGGTTTTCGACAGGGGGTCTTCTGGTTGGGATGTTCATTGATGTCAGCCCGGCCATTCTGCTTCTGACGCCGATTCTGCCTGCCAAGATGTAGTTGTATACCAATCACATGATTAGAATATATATAAGAAATAACATAGCGAATATAAGATGAACGCTGGAGAAAATATATATAAAAAGTATACAAAACACATATAAAACATATAGAAAATACAGAGTATAATGATTGATACTGCTCAAAGATCTGGCGGAAAGCCAGATCTTTTTCTGTGATGGGCCCAAGTGGCTCAGAGGC
>CADBUA010000083.1 GCA_902797665.1 uncultured Lachnospiraceae bacterium
GAGGAGCCACATCAAAGAACCATGATGGCACTCTACGAGGAACAATGAATGATCGTGGCAGGCGCAATCGAAATGCGGACAATGGGATCATATGATTATGGTGTTTTGCAAATATATTGATGACATCTCTCTGTCTCTGGATGCCGCGCAGGCGCCCACTGGATCCGGAAGGAGACTCTGCCAAGGCGCTGCCAGAGCGCGCGCGTGCTTGCCCCCAGCAAAGGCCAGAATCCAAAGAAGCCAGGATTCTCTCCGGCATCGTAATCCGCAGTCATTCTCAGCCGCTTTGGCAGGACGCGTGCGCAGGCTATGAGAGGCACTAAAGATTTGCCACAGGCAAATCTTTAGTGCCTCTCGAGAAACATCAAAGCTGTTTTTTCAAAATAGGAAGCTCAGGTCCTTCCACGGAAGCTGTCAGTACTGTCTCCACTCCTCACTGGCCCAGGGGCTCTCTTCCGGAGAGCTTTCGCTAAAGTCGAAGCGCCTGCTGCTGCAGCTTTTGCTCCCTGTGCGCGGGCCGCTTCTCCAGAAGACCTCGTCAGAAACAAGGAAGCACTCATAGGCGTAGAGACCATCCGTCTCATAATCGTCCATTCCTGTGACATCCAGGTTGTACCACTCGCCATCAATCTGCACCTGATTCCAGGCATGATCTTTGTCAGACACATAGTTTACGGGGATACCGGTTTCCTCCATCAGGAACGCAAAAGTGTGCGCATAGTGGCTGCACTGCCCGTAGTGAGTCTCCAGGAGGGAGAACCAGTCTGAATCGTCGGTGACCTCATAGCTGGAATAATCGCACAGCCACCTGGCGATTAAGAGACAGGTCTCCTGGCTGCTCTCAGAACCGGAGAGAAGACGGGAGAGCAGACTGGTTCGGAAGGATGTCCAGGCGGCCCTCGTCTCTGTAGCCCGTACATTCAGGCTGTAACGGACCTTCGCTGTCTTCCTTTTCGCAGTGATGGTGACCTTCCCGACAGCTCCCGGGGTTTCAAAGTCACAGATGGAGCTGTCTTCGTTTGTCTCGGCAATCCGAAGGATGGAGGGGTTGGAGCTGGACCACTTCCAGCCATCTGTCGGGACCTCTGCGTTATCGCTTTCGATATAAGCCCAGAAGGAGCTGTCGGTATCCGTGGCGTGATTCAGTTGCCTGCCGGCAGGATGGACGGTGTCATTGCTGTAATACTTGACAATCATCTTGTAGACCGGAGTTTCTCCGGCTCTGAATGCCTGGCTTATCGAAGATCTGGAGGCGTTGAGCCGGGGGGTCTCTGAGGCGGGGCCGGGCTCTTCCTCCTTTGTTCTGAAGGCACGGAGGGCTTCTTCAGCGCTTTTGAACGCCAGAGCGAAGGAGAAAGTACGCTCAGGTGGGCAGATCAGCTCACCTGTTGAGAAACACTCCAGGCTTTGAGCAGGCTTTTCGGACTGTTCCCTGCTGCTTCTGGCTTCAGAAGATTCCCGGCTTTCCCCGGAGAGGGGGCATGAGGCTTCCGCCTTCAGGAAAGAGGCTGAGAAAATCATTGCCATGAAGGTCAGGATGAGCAGAAAAGAAAGACGAATAGCATATCTGTTTTTATCCCTGTTCATTTCACGTCTCCATTTTTAGCTGATCAGTTACAGCCAGATTTACAGCAGCTGTCCATATGCGAGGCCTGGCGCAGGCTCCAAGGCTGAAGTCATGCAGGATTGCACTGCGCGCTCATCGTGCTTGTATTTTGGGGATATGCCAAAACGCAGGTATTCGCTTTGCTGTCTCCCCCCCCAGGATCCCCGCTCATTCCGTCCTTCCCGCTCCCGCGTCATGAGCCTTTCCGCCTTTGTAATCCAAAGGAAGGCTCTTCCAGCGTTCTCTGAGCGTGAAGGCGGCCCGCTTGGGCTGCCGCTGGCGGGTGAAAATCCCCTTCTTGTTACCATCCATCCGGGTGATGCCCTCCCCTGTCTGAAAGTCACACAGGTTCCAAATCAGCTCTCCGACGACATTTGGGCTCTCATCGAAGGCATCATGATACATCTGAAGGAACTCCTCCTGGTAGCTCTCAGACCACATCACAGAAGGAAGCTTGTCCACCTGAGAGGCGGTATCCGCCCCATATTCGGTGAAGACCAGTGGCTTTCCTGGCGCCTTCTTCTCCCAGCCTTTCAATTCCTCCTTCAGCATCTTCTCAGCAATGATGATCTCTGAACCCCCCAGAAGGTACCAGCCATAGTAGCGGTTCAGACAGATGATGTCGCAGAAATCGTCGCAGGTGGAGCTTTCCGGAAGACTGTTGGCCAGCATGGCAAAAGTCTCCGGCCGCTTCTGCGGGTCCAGCTTCCGGGCGAATTCAAAGACCTCCCGGAAGTAGGGCACACTCTCCTTGTGAATCGAGTCCGGTTCGTTGAGCAGTGACCAGCAGAAGACCGAGGGGTGGTTCTTATCCCGGGTGATCATCTCCTCCAGGACCTGCAGGTGATGGGCTTTCAAATCCTCTGCCGCCGCGCGGCCGAAAAACGGTGTCTCGTCGTTGTCCTTCACAGAGGTTCCCATGAGATTGGGGAAGCAGCCCACCGCAGGAGCTTCATCAATGACCAGGATCCCATACGCATCCGCCAGACGGTAGATTTCCTCCGCGTAAGGATAGTGAGAAGTCCTGAAGCAATTGGCCCCAATCCACTTCATCAGCTCAAAGTCGCGCTTCTGGACCGCCAGAGAAAGGCCTCTGCCGATGATGTCCGCATCCTCATGCCTGCCGAATCCCCGAAGGTATACCGGGGAACCGTTCAGCAGGATCTTTCCTTCCTTCACCTCGATGGTGCGGATACCGATCCAGTCTTTGTACTCATCCAGCAGCTGGCACTGTTTGTCCAGGATTCGGATCACGATCTGGTACAGAAAGGCATTTCCCACTTCCCAGAGCCGCGCATTCCTGACACGGAGGACCCCCTCTTTTCCCCGGCTTTCCGCCACCAGAATCCCCTCCGGGTCGAAAAGCGATACCGAGACCTCTGAATCCCCCATGGTCTTCACCCTGTACTGGATCTCCGCGTCCTCCCCTTCGATGGAAGAAACTGTCTCATAGTCATAGATATGTTCCAGGGGTCTCGCGGTCAGATACACATTTCTCTGAATGCCGGCATAGTTGAAGAAGTCGAATCCGGGCTTGGCAAACTTCCTCCCGTCCGGAAGCGTGATGGTTGATCCGACCGGCATCCGGCTCTCGCACAGCTCGTTGTTCAGGCGGAGAGCGAGATGGTTGTCTGCACCATAGAGAGCGCAATCCGTGATATCGGCCTCAAAGGGCAGAAAGGCTCCCTCATGCCTTGTGATCTCTCTGCCATTCAGATACACCACCGATGTCTGGCCCGCGGACCCAAAGCGGACTGTGACCTTCCTCCCCTGCCACTCCCGGGGCAGATGAAAATCGGTCTCATACCAAAAGTCCCCACAGTAATCCCTGCTCTCCTTGTCGGTGTAAAAGTCATTGAAGCTGGCAGGGACCGGGATGGTGTCTGCCTTTGGAATCTTCCTCTGCCACGCCTCAGATTCCCCCTTCCCTTCCGGGTCCAGACGGAAACCCCAGAGCCCATTCAGGGAGACTGCTCTGCGGGCTGCCGTGTTTTCGGGCATCAATAGCGATGAATTCAGCATCTTTCCTCCTTCGTTGACAGCTGAGAGCCGGAAGTGCTTCAGCGCATCCAGGATGCAGATGCTGCTGGCCATCCAGGTCCAGGCTCTTCAGAGCCAGGCTCCCACTTTCGTCTGCCCTCTCACGAAACAAAGCGGCAGGGACGCGTTTCCGCGCCCCTGCCCTTCTGTCATCTCAAAATCCCCGGACCCGCCCAGACTTTTCCCAGCCGGATCCCTGGACTCTTTTCTTCTTATTTCGCCTTGCCCTGGTTCGCGACAGCATTCATCTTCGCTGCGATCGCGTCCTGGTCGCCCAGATAGTAATCCTGGATGAAGTTTCCTTCGTCGTCAAGCTCGATCACAAGCGGTACAGCCGTCGGGATATTGACCTTGGTGATCTCGTCGTCGGTCAGGCCCTTGAAGTACTTATACAGAGCACGCAGAGAATTTCCATGTGCCGCGATGATGATGCGTGTCCCCGCGAGCACCTTCGGCTTGATTTCTTCCTCATAGTACGGAACTGCGCGGGCGATCGTGTCCTTCAGGCTCTCAGTCAGCGGAAGGGCCTCCTCGACGCAGCGGTACTGCGCCTGCTTGGCCGGATTGCGGTCGTCTTCCGCCTCCAGAGCCGGCGGCTGAATATCAAAGGATCTTCTCCAGACCTTGACCTGATCCTCGCCGTACTTGGCTGCTGTCTCGGCCTTGTTCAGTCCCTGCAGAGCCCCGTAGTGGCGCTCGTTGAGCTTCCAGGTCTTGATGACCGGCAGCCATGCGCGATCCATCTCATCCAGCGCATAGTTGAGGGTGTGGATTGCACGCTTCAGATAGGAGGTATAGCAGAGATCAAAGTCATACCCTTCCTCAAGCATCAGCTTGCCTGCACCCTTTGCCTCCTCTACACCTTTCTCGGACAGATCGACATCTGTCCATCCGGTGAACTTATTCTCAAGGTTCCAGGCGCTCTCGCCGTGCCGGACCAATACCAGTTTCTTCATTCCATATCCTCCGTTCATGTATGTACTGCACGCTCCCGAACCATAAAAAACCTGGGATTTTCACTTTATTTTGACACGAACCTATCCGGGTGTCAATGGAAAATCCGTAACTGCCCGTTCCTGCTCTGGCAGCGTATGAAGGGGCAAGCGGCATGCTTCACCAGCTGGAGCATCTTCAGGATGCTTCAAGGACCGTCTGGGGATCTGTCTCCTTCCGCTCTGCCTCAAAGCCTGCCTGTATGATCTGGTTTCGATCGCTGCGCAGCCAGGAAAGGGCCCGGAAATGTCGGCATCGTCATCAAGCGCAGCACGCTTCTGCGAACGGAATTCTCATTGCCGCTTCCGTCCTGATACACTCAGGCCTCCTGGATGCAATGCTCCTTTTTCCGCAAATGGTCACAGTGATTCTGCTTTCAATTTGCCCCCATGGCGTCCTTTATACCCTTTTCAGGAGATATCAGATGTCCCGGTTTATACCGGGAACCATCCGGATTTGCCAGGCGTTTCATCGCTCTATGCCCACTCACGCTTTACGCTCGCGGGTATCGTTTCTCCTGTCAGACCGCTCCA
>CADBUA010000084.1 GCA_902797665.1 uncultured Lachnospiraceae bacterium
ACCGTCATCATCATGATCGGCATGTTTGTGACGACTGTCCGTTCCGCGCGGACAAAAAGCTCATAGAGATTCAGGACAGCCTTCGTGAACTTGTCCACCTCATGGTCTTCCCGGACGAAGGCCTTCACGACCCGAATCGCCGTGACATTCTCCTGCACACTTTTGTTGAGGTCATCGTACTTCTCAAAGACTTCCCTGAAGTAGCGGGTCGCGCGCTTCAGCACGGAAAACAGGAAGACAGCCAGCGCAGCGACTGCGATCAGATAGATGGAAGCCAGCCTGGCATTGATCGCAAATGCCATGACCAGGGCGATGATCATGGACATGGGTGCCCGGAAGCCGATCCGAAGGATCATCTGAAAGGAGTTCTGGATATTTGTGACATCCGTCGTCAGCCTGGTCACAAGGCCGGAGACGCCGAAATGATCGATGTTGGCAAAGCTGAACTGCTGGATGGCCTGAAACTCCGCATGACGCAGGTTCCTGGCCAGGCCCGTGGAGGCCCTGGCGCCGAAGATGGCGCCTCCCATGCCAAAGAGAAGCCCCAGGCAGGCGGCAGCGATCATCCAGAGGCCGATCGCCACGATGTGGTTCATGTTCCCCTTGTTGACCCCGTTGTCGATGATCGAAGCCATGAGCAGCGGAATGATCATTTCCATGATCACCTCGCCTACCATGCACACAGGCGTCAGAATGGTCGGAAGCTTGAATTCCTTTACCTGTGATAAGATTGTCTTGTATATGTTATCCAATTTTCTGCTCCTATATAAAATACAATCCAGCTGTTTTATATTCCCTAGTACTTTATTATATGCATTTTATAGCCTTTACGTCTTTTATCATTTTATTATATGTATTCTCCAGCTTTTATATCGAAACTCACCAGCTTTTGCCAGATGCCAGGACGGTATATGCCTGCGATTGTGAGAATCCGCGGCCCGATTGCTGCGAGCGGGCTCGCCCCAGGATGTGTCCCGGCAGGCTCTGTCTCAAACGCCTCCTTTCCCCGTCCGGTCCGGCAGCTCTCCGTCAGAGAGACCAGCCTGTTCCAGCCTTTGCTTCATCCTCTCCAGGCATAAAAAAAGAGGCTGACTGTCCAGTCCGCTTTGCACAGTTTGCGCTGAGCGTGAGAATAGAAAAAAGGAAGAACAGCTGTCCATTTCATGCGGGCGCAGGAGCCTGCGCACACCCTCGAGCCTGGAGGCTTCGTATCTGCATCCATTTACACGTATGGCTACCGCCCACGCATCTGGCAGATCAAGTACTTCCCGGTATAGAAAGGGCCTCGATCTCCTTCTGACAGCTTTCGCTCTCTCTGCCCGACAGATCGTCCATGAGACAGCACTGCATCATTGTGAGGTCCCCCGGATCTATACGCGCGACGTGGCAAATCTGCCAGCTGCACCCTTTCCCGCCTTCCTCTGAAAGGATCATACGCAGCCTTTTCTCTCTGGCGAAAGCCCCTATGAAACGCCTGCTTTTTGAATGGTTTTATATCAAATAAAGTATAGAAGGCCCTTCCCTGCCCTGTCAAGAAATCAGAAATCAAAAGAGAGGATGCGCGCTGCGCATCCTCTTTTGTCCAGATTTCCTTCAGCTGCCCTTTCATCGGCCTTCAGACTTCAGTTCTGGTTCTGTAGATCAAAGGTTCCTTCTACCTCTTCCGGCTCCACCGAACCGTCCTGATTCAGGATATCGTGGGTCAGGCTTACAAGGTAATCATCCGCCGCGTTGACCGCTCCATCCTGATTTTCCAAATCGTAGCTGCCTTCGACGTAACCGCCATCGATGGTTGGGACTTCCCCGCTCTGGTTGGCGGCGTCGTAGAAACTGTCCTCCCCATTCTGGTTGAGCAGATCGTAACTTCCTGAGACCTCCTCCCCCGTCCCTTCCGGCAGCTGGCGCGCCGGCGCACCCGTTCCGGCTGCGTCAGCGGGAGTGGGAGTTACAGCTTCCGCGGATTTCCCCTCTGGATTCCCCTGAACAGCAGCGGTGTCCGAGCCTCCAAT
>CADBUA010000085.1 GCA_902797665.1 uncultured Lachnospiraceae bacterium
GCTGTTAGAAATTCGGCATTTATATATATTCTATGCAATGTTTCACGGTTCACTGTTTCAGCTGGTGGATTGTGAAACCCGGCAAGGGCTTTGTTCCTGGACCGCCCGGAAAAGGCGCTTTCGCAGGCAGTTTTCCTGAGGATCCCGAAAGGGGGAACATCCTGCCTGCTGCAAAGCGGCCTCTGAAAGAGTGGGGCATACTCAGGGTATCTCTCAACATTCTCCCTGGAAGGGACTTTTGCGCTGAATCATTCCCCTTATTCGATTCCAAAAGCAGAAACAGACAGGCCGCTGCAGCTTCGCATTGCAGCGGCCCATTCTGTTTCATGGCTGATGCTTTTCGAGTCTATGCCCGCTCGCGATCGTCTGATCGCAGATTCTCGTGCTCGCGGATATGGCGCCCGGGCATCTGGCCAGTCCAAATACTTCCCGCTATCCTTTCAGACGGAGTGCTCCTCTCTTCACTCATCCAGGACCTGGATTCTGATATCCCCGGTACTGGTCGTAATCCTGCATTTCCCTCCGCTGACTGTCTCCGGCACGCTGATTCTGCCTGTATCGCTCCTGGCGGTAAAGACCTTGGGAGACAAAAGGGAGCCGGACACAGTCCCTGTGTCCGTATCGATTGAGAGTTCCGCTCCGTCGCAGTGGTCAAAGGTCACATGGCCGGTACTCCTCCGAATGGAAATGTCCTCTTTTGCGAGGACATCCGTCAGGCTGATGCTTCCGGTGGATCCGCTGGAGGATAACCTCCCACAGGAGACATCTGTGAGCTTCGCCTTCCCGGTGCTGAGGGAAAGGCTCAGATCCCCCTCACAGCGGATCGACTGAAGGTCCATGTGCCCAGTTGACGCGCTAAGATCGAGTTCTCCGGCGGACACATCCGTCATGCGGATCTGCCCGGTACTGGTCCTGACCTGAATCCGCCCCTCTGAGGAGGCAGCCAGATCCACATCCCCGGTGCTGAGAAGGATCTCGATACTGCCAAAGACAAACTCCCGGGGAAGCGAGATGTCTCCTGTGCTTTCCTCAATGAAAAGGCTGTCAGATTCCCTTCTGGGGAGATGCACGGTGATGGACGGTGTGCCAAAGGAGAAAAATGACAGAAAATCGTTCCAGTTCTTTTTCTTCCGCTCGATGGTCAGCGTTCCAGCCTTTACAGAAACGCTATGTGCTTCCTTCCTCTTCTCCTGGCAGACCACCCTGCATGAGCCATCCTCCGAGAGACGGAAGTCAATATTTTCGGTACTGCTTCGGATCGCGACAGCCTGAAAGTCTTCTTTGATGGGAAAGGTCTCTGTTTTCATCGTCTCCTCCTTCAGAAGATTGAAATCCCAGTCCTGTACTGCCATTGCGGCAGCAAACATCGTGCAGCCGGAGAGCAGCAGACAGCTCGCAAAGATCATCCATGTTTTCCTTCTCTTATTCATCCTATATCCCTCCTCTTGAGTAAAGATTTCACCCATCGCCCAGACTTTCTTGTCATTCTCAGCGCCCCTTTTCCCGCGGCCATGGAGCCATAATAGAGAAAAATGGACAGAGCAGCCAGAACCAGGCTGCTGCTGAGCATCACGATGCCTTCAAGCCCCCTGCCCTGGATGAAGGAGCTGAAGGCCGTCATGAGGCTCATGATCCATCCCACAATGAAGGAAACCTCAAGCGCCCACAGGGAAACGATGCCGGCCCAGGCCAGCGCCAGGGCGGAGAAAAGAAGCGCGATGGCGCTGATGAGCAGGCTGAGCGCCAGAGGGGCGCCAAGAATCAGAAGCGCGATGGAAATCCCTCCAGGCTGTCCCGGTTCCTCTCGCTTTCTGACCGACCGAATCCCTGAATGCATCGCCTTTGATTCCAGTTCCGGTCCCGGATCTGAAAATCCGCCCTGAAGGTGTGTCAGATCCTCTTGTTTTGTCGTAACTCTTCCTGATTTTCGGAGAATCCGGAAAAGGATCCACACAAGCAGAATCAGGGGAATGGAGATTTCCGCCGCAGTCCTGAAAAAGCCCGGGCGCCTCACAGAAAGGCCGATGCTGATCATGAGACAGCCGTAAAGAAAGGTGTCCAGCGCCAGAGCGAAAACGCCCCTGTTCGCGATCTTCTCTGACAAAGGTTCCTTCCTGAGAAGGAAGGGGAGCAAAAGCAGGGCCAGGCCGAAGAGGACCGCGAAAGCCGCAATGAAAAACCATCTCCCACCGGTGTAAATGCATGTGACAGCGAGAAGAAAAAGAAGGGACAGGGTAAAGCTTCCCGCGCTCCACAGAGCTCTGTTTACCGGAAGCATCAGGGGCACGATGGTGAGGGAGGAAGCGGTCAGGAGAGAGGATAACACAATCAGGAAGCGGCCAAAGCCCGCCCCTGTGAGCAGGTTGACCAGCAGGCAGATCAGGATCGGGATCATGAAGATCCCAGCGATGACGCTGCCGATGACAGCGGATCTATGCTCAAAAAACCGGCGCTGAGATGCCAGGACTGTTTCCTTCTCTTCCAGAATCGCGTTCTCCGCTTCGTGATCTTTGAGGCGCCTGAAGATTTTCCGGCAGTCCTCACATTCCTCCAGGTGCTCTTCCACCGCCTGCCGGCTGGAGGAGCTTGCCACGTCGTCGAGATACAGCGGGAGCAGATCCTGGATCATCTCACAAGTGTATTTCATGTTTTCTCCATCCTTTCCTGCAATTTTATCCTGGCGCGGTGACAGGTCACACGGGCCCAGTTCTCGGTCTTGCCAAAGATGCTCCCAATCTGCCGGAAAGACAGTTCCCCGAAGCAGCGGAGCTCAAAAACCTCTTTGCAGGGCTCCTCCATCGCGTGCAGGATCCTGTGAATCCTGAAGGAATCCTCCTTGTCCGCTGCGATCTCCATGGGGCCGGCAGATGGGTCCGGAATCTCTTCTATAGAATCGGCAGCGGATCTGCCAGCGGAGTTTCCGTATCCCTGGCGGGCGTACCTGCGCATCTCATCATGAAAAAGGTTCCGGGCGATGGCGCAGAGCCAGGTGAGCAGCTCACTGTCCCCCCGGAAGGATTCTCTCGCCCGGATCGCCCGGAAGAAGGTCTCCTGCGTGATTTCTTCCGCCAGGTCTTTCGCTCCGGCCAGGGTCATCACATAAGAATAGACGCGCATGTAGCAGGTCTCATACAGCTTCTGTGAGCTTTCCATGCCGGCTTATCAGCTCCTTTCTGAGGATTCATGGATGACTATGGTCCAGAAGGGCGCCCAGGGTACTTTCCGCACTCCCACTCCCACTTCTGAGCAGGCGCCCTTGTCAGCAGGAGCTTCTGGACCGGAGTCATAGATTAGACAAAGAAGTTCCAGTTTCGTTACAGAAAAAACAGAAATTCCTGTAACTGTCCAGTCCGTTTTTCGCAGTTCCCTGCAGAATCGTGACGCAGGCAAGACGGCTACCCGTTCCCTTTGTTCGGTGTAAAACCAAAAAAGGCGGGGCAGCCTGCGACTCGTGCAGACTGCTCCGCCCTGAAACACATAGGCCCTTATGCGCTTTCATCGGATTTTCCGGATTTCTCAGCGATCCCCGTCATTTTCCAGGCTTCAGTTTCCCAGGCCTCCCCCGGCATTCCTGCCTGAGCCCATATTTTCGTGATTGACCGCCCGCGGGTAGATCGATCGGCTTTCCCCCGCTTCAGTCCACAAATCGGACCGCGGTCCCATAGGCCATCACCTCAGCTGCGCTCTGCAGAACTGAGGCGGAGGCATAGCGGACGCAAACCACTGCGTCAGCTCCCTGCTTTTCGGCATCCTCCACCATACGCTGTGTGGCCAGGGCTCTGGCATCGTTCATCATCTCGTTGTATCTCTTCAGTTCCCCGCCAACCAGGTTTTTCAGGCCTGCTCCGATGTCTCGGAAGGCATTTACTGTCTGAATGGTGCTCCCTTTCACTATGCCGATCGTCTCAAGCTTTCTTCCGCTGATGTTCTCTGTTGTCGCCAGTATCATAATTCCCTCCATTCTTATACCCGTCTTATACTCGCGGCCAGGAGAATCTGCCAGATATCATCCAGGGCCGCGGTATATTGAGAGACACGAACGATTCTCCTGCGGCAATCCTAAGTGCCTCCCGTATATTCTGTTCCTCTTGCAGGTCTGCCTAGGCTTCCGCCTCGGTCTCATCCTCCGTCTCTTCTTCCCCAATGTCGCCCTGTCTCAGGTCGATGATCTCGTCAAAGAGCAGACTATTGTCCAAAGATGCCGCCTTGATTGTCTCGGCATTGCCCGATGTGCCATATCCGGCCCTGGACAGAAGGGCTGCCAGGTTTTTCCAGGCAGCGTCCTGATCATTTAAGCTGCTGCTGCGGATGCCGTCCAGAAGCTCCCTGATCCTGTCCGTGTCATAGTGCGCAATCGCGTAAAACACTGAGGTCATCTGAGCGCTGAAGGGACCCTGTGGGCTGATGGCGTCCGCATAGGTACTCAGGATATACCCGTTCAGCTGCTCCTCTGTGAGATCCATCTCCCGGATGACAGATGGAATGTTGAAAACCGCCGAACGGCTCAGGTTGAGGTTCGGATCCTTGAAAGTATAGAGATAGAAGGTGTTCCTGGTCACATCTGTTACCGCAGCCGGGGTGTAAACTCCGTTCTGGAAGCGCATGATCGGTGTGAAGTACTCCCCGTTGGCCGCGAAGAGGTAAACCAGGTCCGATCCCGTGAGAATCCCGTCCGTGTCCTTCACGAACCACATGCTGTACAGCTCCGGGTCAGTGGAGGTCAGAATCCCTGTGCTCCGGTTTCCTCTCAGGAGATCCGAGATGTCTCCCTCCTCCCGGTCCGCCTTCGGGAGCTTTGAGAGAATCTCATGATCCAGGGCGGAGAAAGCCTCCAGATGATGCTCTGATGCAGCATTCACAACCTTGAGGCCGTCCCGGTTCAGAAGCTTTCCTGTCACAGTTTCCATCTTTTTGCTGAAGGTTTTCGCCTTCTCCTCATCCCCTGAAGCAAGGCCTTCATACAGGTCCTTGTAGTAGGCTGAAACCTCCGGCCGCATCAGATTCATGCGGTAGGCATACGCCGGTTCAAGGCTCGACGCGGCTGCCCAGATTGACTCATAAATACGTCTGTCTGTGTTGTTGTCCTCGCTTAATGATGGCAGAAGGTAGCCATACTGAAGAAGCACTTCCTCCAGATCTTCCCAGTCTGTCTCAGACAAAAGCTCGAGCAAAAGCTTCAGGCTTTTCTCATAGTTCTCTGTCAGCGTATAGTACTGCGCATACAGATAGGGCCGGCTGCTTTCCAGATCCCAGCAGACTGCGAGATTCAGGTTGCTCACGGATTCCGTGAGGAGCGTCTTCACCTCATCCCGGCTGTATTTCTTCGTCGGGAGCGCCCCCAGCAGCTTGATATACAGCTCCAGATCATAGAGATCCTCTGTGCTGAAATCTTTCAGGCTGAAGCAGAAAGCTGTGGCTGCGACGTCCTCAACCGGGACCGGGGCAGAGTAGACAGCGATCCCGTCCTCCTCATTTTCCTCAAAGGTGAAGCTATCATAGTCCGGACTTTCCGGCAGCATGTCCGGAGAGATGCTGAGGCCAGAGACATGCCTCGGCGCCTCAGACCAGTCCTCATAGGCCCTGGTTTCCTCAACCATCTTCAGGATTTCTTTTTCGGACATGGAAGCTTTCATCTCTGTCAGGATCTCTTCCACTTCCGCTTCCATCTCCTCCGCAAGGCCTGGCTTCGGCACCGCCGTCACCGTGCAGGAGGAAATGCACTGAAGAAGCTTCCTGGAAAGGTTCTTCAATGCCTTCTGCCCTCTGTCCTTTCTCAGATCCTCCAGAATCTGATCTTTCTTCTCCAGATAGTCCACCTCGCCCAGGCTGGCCCAGCCCAGGATGCATTCTTTTGCAAGATCGACACCGGCATTTTCGTTTTCCAGGAAGAGGCCGTTCGTAAGGCGGGCAGATACCATGTTGCTCTCATAGATGTCGGGATCCACCCCATTGTCAGCAATCTCCTCAAGGCCAGTCTTCACCACATCCAGGAAGGCTTCCCTGTCCTTTGGGTCACAATAATCCAGCTCAAAGAACACCATGGGATGCGCAAAGCTGTATTCGACGCCCCCAATGATCTCCGAGGGAAGCGCCCGTTTCTCTCCCTCCTTGATCATGGGAGAGCGGCTGTCCGCGATCATATCTATCATGTAGAAAAGCTGGATCTGCTCCTCCTCGGTCAGATACTGAAGATCGATGACATAAGCGATGGAGCTCTGTTTCTCTGTTTCAGCTCCCATATAGGCCGGGGAATCGACAACTGCCTCCTGGTAGCCCTCCGGGATTGGAGCATTCAGGACACTCATGACATCGGTGCCCTCCGCCGGATAGTCCGAAAGATACGACTCATCCAGAAAATCCAGCCAGTCACGCCAGTCAAGCTTCCCGTAGAGGACGATCATCGCGTTGTCAAATCTATAATTCTTCTCGTAAACCTCCTTCAGGTGCTCATAAGTCAGGCTCTGGAAGTCCATGTACAGCAGTCCGTTGGAATGGGATGCCGGATTGTCCTCTCCATACAGGGTTTTCAGGATACTGTCTGTAAGGTTGGAACTCAGATCCCCCATGAATCCCAGGTCCTCCGCGTATACCGTCCCAGAGATTGTGATCTCCTCCTCCGGGGAGTTCAGCTGATAGCGGATCGCTTCCCGCTTGAAGATGTTCTCATCCCGCAGCACGTTCGGGTCGACCATACAGGACAGATAGACATCCGCGATGATTCTCAGCTGTTCCTCTGACATGCTGCTGACCGGATAGAAGGTCACGGTCGGGTAAGTCGTGGCATTGAGATAGGTCGTGTAGCTACTCGCGGAAAGATCATAAAACAGTTCAGTCGAGTCGTACTTCCCGGAGCCACAGAGGATCGAATGCTCAAAGACATGGTTCGCATCCGAGTCATCGAGGCTGGGGGTCCGGTAGCCAATCTCAAAGCAGCGATTCTCATCCTCGTTCAGGACCACTGTTGTCCGGGCACCGGAAACGATGTGGGTCAGATAGATGGTGTCCGCGTCCAGGTAACTGATCCCGCCAACAGCATCCACGCGGAAGCCGGAGATTTCCTCCCCCACGTCCGGGAGATCCGGGTTCTTTTCCCTTTCCTGCCCCTCTGCCGTCTCCCCTGAAGCTGCCTTTGCATGATCTGAGAGCGCCAGGGAGACCGGCTTCTCTGTCTCCTGAACGAAATCCTCCTCTGTCTCGCTTTCAGCCTCTTTCCGTTTTGCTTCCTGCTTCTCTCCCTGAACTTCTCCCTGCTCCTTCAAAGATGCTTTCGCGTCGTCTGAGAGTGCCAGCGATACCCTGGAAGTTTCCTCCTCCAAAGCCCCCTCCGGCTTCATCTCAGTCTCTGTCTGCTCTTCCGACAGAGCAAGCTTCGCTCCACCTGCCGCAAGCGTCCCTGACAGAAGCAGCACAGAAGCCAGCGCTGCAGCGAGTATCCTGTTTCCTGTCTTTTCCATCCTCTATCCTCCTATGTCCTGAGGCTCTGCTGCCGGCGGTCAGGTCCTGCATGGCATCCCGCCTGGCGCATCCTCCCGACACCAGGCGCTGCTCTCAAGCTGTCTTTGTGTGAAATTTGACATATTCACTATTTCATACAGTGTTCCGCTTACATGTTTACATTAAACAGATTTCTCAGGTCGTTGACGATCCCCTCTACATCCGCGTCGATGCAGGCCGCCTCGTTGATTGCGGAGAGTTCCTGCAGGCTCTTCTTGTCCCCGCTGTCCATCTCATAGCCGATGGTGTAGACCGGGATGGAAAGGCCTCCGACGATGGGGGTCACACGGCTCAGCTTGTAGCCGGTGTTCTGCGCCCCGTCGCTTAGGACAAAGAGCATCTGCTTGGATTCCGGCAGCTCGGAGCTATAGTCCAAAAGCATCTGAAGCCCTACCAGGACCGCGTCGTAGGTCGCCGTGTCCCCGCCTGCCTTCAGGTCCTTGACAGCGCCGGAGAAGTAGGCTCTCTGCCTGTCGTCGAACTGACCGATGGGCAGGTTGATGTAGACATCGTCATCGTAGCTGACCAGACCGATATAGTTGCTGGAGTCGATGTACTGCATGCTGCTTAAAAGGGAACGCTTCAGGGCGTTCAGCCTGCTGCCGTTCATGGAGCCGGACACATCGGCAATAAAGACCGCTGTGACCGGAATTCCGCCGTTCTTGTTCTGCTTCCATACCCCCTGGGCTGAGAGATAGCCAGCGCCGTCCAGGCCGCTGTCCTGGGACCGGTAGTCGTCATGCAGGTTGAAGCCCAGCTTATCCGCCAGCTTCTGGTTCTCTTCGTTCTGGCAGAAGTCCGAAAAAAGCCTTGCCGCCTCCTGGTAGTCCTCGGGCACGTAGTCAAAGGTATAGCAGGGATGGTCGTGACGGATCCCTGCGGGTGTGTAGATGTAGTCCCGAAGTTCCGGCGTGTTGATATAGGCCTGCTCCTCCATGACCATCGCGTCAATAATCCCCTTCGCGGCGGACTGCTTCAGAACTGAAGTCGTGTACGCCGCCGTTGGCGCGTCCTTCTGGTAGGCCACAAGCTCGCTCACCGCCTTGTCTGAGAGGGGATTCTCACTGTCGAAGGAGGCCAGCATCGCCGTGAGGATGTTCAGACCGGTGGAGGAGGTATAGGGGTTGGTGTAAGCGAAGACCAGATCCCCTTTGTTTGACGCCTCAAGCACAGTTTTGACGGTACACTCCTTATACGCGGCAATGAAGTCATTGTAGGTGGACTTCTTCATCAGAATCCCGGCCGTGTTCCCGGCGAGCCGCTCCGCGATCCGGATGGGGGAAAAGCCCTTTGCCTCCAGCATCACGCCCCAGGCTTCGTTGGAGGGGATATAGACATCCGGCCGATATCC
>CADBUA010000086.1 GCA_902797665.1 uncultured Lachnospiraceae bacterium
AGGATTTGCCGCAGGCGAATCGTCAGTGCCTCTGCATATACCGCGGCCCCGGATGATAGCTGGCAAATTCTCTTGACCGCGAGTATAAATCCATGACTTCAGGCTGATCGCAGCGCGCAGCGTGAAAGAGCGCGATCTGGACGCGAGTGATTGAGTGAGAGAGCGAGAGAAAAGGGAGCAGAATGCCACAGGCATTCCGCTCCCTTTCTTCTTCTGAAATCGGATAGGAGGAAGGAAAAAGCTGTCCAGTCCGCTTCGCGCACTTACTGCGCAAAACGAGGCTATACATTACAAAAGCAAAGGCAGGGAACGCATTGAACGCGGCGACAGGAGCCTGCGCCCGGCCGAATGCCTAAAGGAGCCTGCCTTCCTGATCCAGGCCATCGTACGCGTGGACATTTCCGGAGATGAGAAGGAACGGCGCATCACTGTTTCTCAACAAAATCGTTGATGTAGTAGATTGCCGCCCCGACGGCGGATGCCTCTGTCCGGTAGTGGCAGACCCGGATAAAGCTTCCATCTGTCTCAAAGGGATTCAGGTCCAGCACCATGCTGCGAAAACGGTCAATGCAGAAATCCATATGGGCGCCCACGTAGCCGCCGAGAATGATGTCATAGTCATAGCAGAGGCGAAGGTTGTTGACTGTGAGCGCCAGATAGGAGAGATATTCATTATAGAAGTAGTCGCGGAATCCCTTGTTTTCCCCGGACTGTACTTTCTGAAAAAACTCCTCCAGGCTTCCGCCTGTGAAGTCCGAGAGCAGGGAGGCATTGCAGTAGGCGTTCATGCATCCGCGCTTGCCGCAGTAGCATGGCCGGCCGTTGGGAAACAGGGTCATGTGGCCGAATTCACTGCCACGCATGTTGTCGCCGGAAACCAGTTTCTGGTCCTGCCAGATGGTCGCTCCCCCGACACTGTTGGAGAGGGAGAGATAGAGCATGGGCCGACTGGCGTTTCCCCGCCAGCTCTCCGCCAGCCCCCCGGAATTCGCGTCATTGAAAAAGAGACAGGGATAGGGGATGAAGGGGGAGAGACGCGTGTAGAGATCCGGGGAGGTCGTGATCTCCTTGGCGTAGTAGATCGTCTTCTGGTTTTCTTCGATCAGGACCGGAAGTGAGATTCCGACCCCCAGAAGGCTTTCGGGGGAAATCCCGCTCTCTCTGACAGCGGTCTCGATCAGGTCCTTCAGGAAGCTGAAATAGGTCTCATTTTCTTCAAAGGGCATGCGGATCCGTTTTGAGCAGACCAGGGAAAGATCCAGGTCTGTCAGGACGATGGAGACATGGTTCTTGGTGATATCGATCCCAATGGCATAGCGTACATCCGGGATCACGCGGATGAGCATGGGTTTTCTGCCACCCGTGGACTCCTCTGAGACGTCCTCCCGGATCATGTTTTCAGCGCGAAGACGGGAGAGGGCGTTTGTGACAGTGGGCTGGCTCAGGGACAGGGCCTGCGCGATCTCATGCCTGGAACAGGGGCCGTTCTGATAGATGTAACGGTAGATATTTCCGGTGTTTTTTGAGTTCGAGATTCCAGCTGAAGATTCCATGAGTTCCTCCTGTCTGCCGAGATCCGAGTTCACTGTAAGGCGGTTCTTTCCTGATATCCGTATTATACCCGGAGGCTCCGGCTTCTGCCATGCGTATTCCGGAAGGCTCTTTGCCTGTGGCCTGTGGATAGAAGGAAAACAGAGAGGAAAGAAGAGAGAAAAGCAGAGAGAAAAGAGAGTCTGGAGAGCAGAAGCGAAGGAGAGGGCGCTGGATCTGAAAAACATAAACAAAAAGCTTTATAAAAGCCACTTTCCAAAACGATGGGGAGAGGCCCGTAAAAAGCTCGAAAAAGCAAAGGGAAAGGCGCTGAGACGCAAAAATGATCTGCTGATTCGAGAGATCAGCTGTATTTTCGTCAGAGCTTGCGCGAATCTTACGAAAAGGCATTGACAAAAGATCTGCCCTTCCCTATACTGAACGCAGTCACAGCGTGGGAATGGAACAGAAGATAGAGCGAAACAGAATGCCAGAGGGAAGAAGAAGACCCAGGCAGGAGATCTTGATAGAGCTCGGGAATATACATAGAAATCAGGAGGAGAAAGAATGGAAATGCAGAAGGGCGCTTTCATGCGCGGACTGGACCACATGATCATCAAGGAGATCCCGAAGCCGAAGGC
>CADBUA010000087.1 GCA_902797665.1 uncultured Lachnospiraceae bacterium
CGCATATAGAGGTGAGCCAGCTCTTCAAAGGGAGGCCTGAGGGTCTCTGCCCGGACCTGGGAGAGGAGCGCTGGCACACAATGAGGAGATAACATGCAATCGAAAACACAAGGTTCGAAAACGCTTTCACTTGTCCTCCTCTGCGCTGGCATCGTGCTTCTCGTCGGCGCGCTGATTGTGGACATCATCGGAAGTGATTTCTCCCTGAGAGGGGCGATGCTGATCTGCGGCATTGTGGGAATTCTGGCTGGGATGTACTTCTATCCGACACAGAAGAATCACCGAACCATCGTCTATGTCATTTTCCTGTTTCCCCTTCTGTTTACCTTCGCGGTCACAGTGATCATTCCGCTGGTTCTCGGTATCGGATACTCCTTTACGGACTGGAACGGCGTTCGCATGACCGCCAGTGTGGGCTTTGCCAACTATCAGTCCATGTTCAAGGATCCGGCCTTTATCTGGTCCATCCTGATCACCTTCGTCTTCGTGGTGCTGAACATGATTCTGGTCAATGTGGTTGCTTTCCTCCTGGCTTTGCTCTGCACTGAGCCCATGAAGGGAACTGGCGTCTACCGTGCAGCCTATTTCCTGCCCAACCTGATCGGCGGCATCGTTCTGGGCTATATCTGGCAGTTCGTCTTCAGCAATGTGTTGATCAAGGTTACGCAGACCTCTTGGCTGTCCCAGACGAGAACGGCCATGTTCGCGATCATCATTGTCTATATCTGGCAGTATGCCGGCTATATCATGTTGATCTACATCACCGGTCTGACCCAGATCCCGGGAGATGTGCTGGAAGCGGCAGCCATCGATGGCGCGACCGAGATCCAGGCCCTCTTCCAGGTCAAGATCCCGATGATCGCCTCCACGTTCACGATCTGTACCTTCCTGGTGCTGACCTCCGCTTTCAAACAGTTTGATGTCAACATGGCATTGACCAATGGAACCGGTTCTGTCCCGAACTTCATGGGCAACTACCTGTCCAACGGTACCCAGATGCTGGCGCTGAACATCTACAACACCGCGATCTCCAAGAACAATTATGCCCTCGGCCAGGCCAAGGCGGTTCTGTTCTTCCTGATTCTGGCGACGTTCTCGCTGCTGCAGGTGCGTGCTTCCAATAAGAAGGAGGTAGAACTGTAATATGAAAGTCATGAAAAAGTCTACCAAGGTGTGGCTGACAATCGTCGCAATCATCATCGCGGCGTATGTACTGTTCCCGTTCTACCTGGTTGTCCTCAACTCCTGCAAGGCGCAGACCAGCATTGTGGCCAGCCCTGTCGGCTGGGGCGGTGCCTCCTTCAGCCAGTTCAAGACCAACATCTCAGCAGTGGTCAACAACTCCAATTTCCACTTCTGGTATGCCTTCGGGACCTCCGCAGCCATCACCATCATTTCTCTGATCCTGCTGGCGGTCTTCGGCGGGATGGCCGCCTGGGTCATCTCCCGCAATAACAAGAAGAAATGGGCGACTGCGATCTATATGGTCTTCATCGCGTCCATGATCATCCCCTTCCAGGTGGTCATGCTCCCCTTGATCTCGACCTTCCGTGATGTTGGAAACTTTGTCGGTCTGTCCATGCTGCAGTCCGTCTCAGGCATTGTCTTTGCCTACTGCGGATTCGGCGGCGCCATGACTGTTTTCATCCTCACCGGCTTCATCAAGGGGATTCCCTATGAGCTGGAGGAAGCGGCTTCCATCGATGGATGCTCCCCGGAGGGAACCTTCTTCCGGATCATCTTCCCGCTGCTCAAGCCGGTCATCACCACGGTCACGATTCTGAACGGCATGTGGATCTGGAACGACTACCTGCTTCCCTCTCTGATGCTGGGGCAGAACGGCAAGGTGAAGACCCTGCCGGTGGCTGTTCAGGCTTTTGTCGGATCCTATGTCAAGCAGTGGGATCTGATCCTGACAGCGGCACTTCTGGCGATTGTCCCCATGATCGTGATCTTCCTGATCGCTCAGAATCAGATCATGCACGGCATGGTGGAAGGTGCGGTTAAGGGCTGATACAAATTTGATTTTGAAGAATACGGCAAAAAAGGTGTGCGGTCTCCGCACACCTTTTCTTACAAAGGAGAAGATCATGCAAAGAAAATGGTGGCACAAGCAGGTGGCCTATCAGATCTACCCCAAGAGTTTCCGGGACACGACAGGGAACGGGATCGGGGATATCCGGGGCATTACGGAGAAACTGGATTACATCAAAGATCTCGGAGCAGACATCATCTGGCTTTCTCCCTGTTACTGCTCTCCGCTGGCCGACCAGGGCTATGATATCTCCGACTACTACAAGATTGATCCCCGCTTCGGCAGCAACGAGGATCTCTATGAGCTGATTCGGGAAGCGGAGAAGCGGGGCATCAAGATCCTCATGGACCTGGTGATCAACCACTGCTCCGATGAGCACGCCTGGTTTCAGGAGGCTTTGCGGGACCCCTATGGAGAACGGGCCAAGTACTTCTTCTTTGAGAAGGAAGTGGATGGACATGCCCCCAACAACTGGCGCTCCTACTTCGGAGGCTCTGCCTGGGAGAAGGTTCCAGGGACAGATCTCTATTACCTGCATCTATTTGACAGGAAGCAGCCGGATCTGAACTGGGAAAACCCAAAGATGCGCCAGGAGATCTACGATATGATCAATTGGTGGCTGGACAGGGGTGTTGCCGGCTTCCGCATCGATGCCATCATGAATATCAAAAAGACCTTCCCCTTCGCCGCCTGGTCTTTCCAGCCGGATCGAAACGACGGTCTGTCAACAGTCTCGCAGATGATCTCGAAGGCTGAGGGTTTGGGGGATCTTCTGACAGATCTGAAAAACCACACGTTCCGTCCGCACGATGCCTTCACGGTGGGGGAAGTCTTCAATGAGAAACCGGAGGATCTGCCCAAAATCATCGGTGAGGAGGGCTATTTCTCCACCATGTTCGATTTCAATGAGACCATCTTCGGACAGAACAACAAGGGATGGTATTCCTGGCAAATGATTACGCCGGAAGACTACAAGAAATGCGTCTTTGAAACCCAGTCCCGGGTCGGGGACAGGGCCCTGATTGCCACGATCATCGAAAACCACGATGAACCCCGGGGCGTCTCCCACTACCTGCCGGAGGGGGAGCAGACTGTAGAGGCGAAAAAACTCCTGGGCACGCTTCAGTTCTTCGCCCGCGGGATCCCCTTTATCTACCAGGGGCAGGAAATCGGCATGGAGAACAAGCCCTTTGCCTCCATCGAGGAGGTAGATGATGTCTCCTCCAAAGATCAGTACCAGGTTGCCCTCCAGAACGGCCTGACGGAGGCGGAAGCTTTGAAGGTAGTCAGCCTCTACAGCCGGGACAATGCCAGAACCCCCATGCAGTGGGACGACAGCGAAAACGCAGGCTTTACTTCGGGGACACCCTGGCTTTCTGTCAACCCCAATAAAGATGTGATCAACGTCAAAGCGGAAGCTGAGGATCCGGACTCTGTGCTTTCCTGGTACAAAAAAATGATCAGGCTTCGCAAGGATGCGGTCTATGGGGATACTATCGTCTACGGGACCTTTGAGAGCTATCTCCCGGATGTGCCCGGCCTCATGTCTTTCTTCCGGAGAGGAGAAGACCACACCCTTCTGATTGCCGCAAACATGCAGAGAGAGGAACAGGACCTGACCCTGCCGGGAGAGGTCAAAGCGCTTCTTCTCAATAATGGCGGTGCACTCCAAATCGAAGGAGGAAGATTGCACCTTCAGGGCTGGCAGGTGGTGGTCCTGGAGATCTGAGCTGGATGAAGCACCAGAGGGGCGTAGAAAAGAAGGGAAAGAAAGAGAAGAGAATAGAATAGAAGAGAATAGAAGAGAAATCGGATCGGGGCTTCAGCATGGAAGCCTCGATACCGAAGGAAGCGGCGAAAATGATCTGTGACCCCGGTCCATTGTAAGAGCAGCGCAGCTGTCCATCCGCAAGCTCATTTCCAGGTAGAAGGCCGGGCGCAGGCTCCAGTCGTCGCATTGTAAGTGTGCCCGGCCTTTGCTTTTGAAATGTATGACATCGCTTTGCGCAGCAAGTGCGCAAAGCGGACTGGACAGTTACAGAGCAGCAAGTAGGAACCAATCTATGAACATCTTTAATTATAATCACATGCATAGAACTTGTTTATGATAATGAATATAATGGAAAAATTCGGGCGGTATATTGAAATATATCATATCATAATATAGCGTAACATAATACGGCATAGTATAATATGGATATGCGCATAGAAAGATATGCCGGACTCATCCATCTTCTTCTCCGCATTAATCAGAATCTCCAGAAAGGGAAAGCATTTCAGCCGTTTATGCATCAGCGGAAATGAAGGAAAGCAAGCATCCGACTAGCTCGTTAAAGCACTTTTGCCGGTGCTGCGCGGCAAATTCCGCCTCTTCGCAGTCGTTTCTTTCCCAACAGTTTACGATTCTCACGCGTGATCCCAACAGTAAGGTTTTTGCGATCTGTCCAGTCGCGAGCTCCTTCCCAGGTACAAGGCCTGGCGCAGGCTCCTGTCGTTGCATTCAAAGGCCTGGCCTTTGCTTTTGCTCTGCTTTACCACACTTTACATAGCAAGTGCGCAAAACTGACTGGACGGTTATGATTTTCGAGTCAGTTCTATGCATACATATATAAAGAATATCAATCATGAATATCTTGTGAGAATGGTTTTAGGCATATGACAGAATTTATCAGGAAACCCATGGGATGATATAACGCAAACAGTATTTGTATAAGAATGACAGGAACTGTTCAGACTGGAAAGCGAAGAATGAAGGATAGCGCGTGGAGGATAAGCCGTAGAGGGTGAAGGGAAGAGAAGAGATCAGA
>CADBUA010000088.1 GCA_902797665.1 uncultured Lachnospiraceae bacterium
CCCTGCCGCGCAGCTGAGGCTGAGATGCAGGGGCTCTCTGTTCAGGGACTGCAGTTTTTTTTATTCGCCGATGGCGCACCAGGCAGTTGGCTTGTACTCAGAAGTATCTCCGATATCCGGGAGATCCTCTGGAACACCCATATGCCATACCGCGTTGGGCATGTTAGACTGGCTGATCGAGGCTGTGTAGTTCAGCATTGTGATGCCCAGGTCGATCTGGACATCCGAGGTGGAAGTCCGGATATCCTGCTTCTCCAGTACCAGCAGGTACTTTCCCGCGATCAGGTAGCGATAAGGCTGGCGGTTCAGATAGCTGGGTGCCAGGGAGGCGTGGTAAAGGGCCGTGTCCAGGGATGGCGGCAGGTAGGACCAGTCGGGAACCTTTTCCCCAATCCTGTCATACCAGACCATCTCATCCTCCGCGATCTTCGGCGCGATATGACCTTCCACCGAGACAAAGTTGACGTTGGAGGGGGAGACAATGTCAATCCGGTTGATGACCCGCTCCTTCTTTCCGTACCCGGCGGCGATGACCGAGACCACGTCCTTGGGGGAGTCGATGTTGAGGATTTCCTTGACGATGTCTCCCCTGGAGACCGTCAGGTAGCAGGTGGAGAGTCCCATATCCGTCAGCTTCAGGATCATGTCCTCCCCCATGTAGCCTCCGTTGTAGAGGCGATAAGGAGAATGGTCGGACAGGATGATAAGGTAGAGGGGAGCGTGGAAAGCGTAGCCTCCGTAGCCGATCATCCCTTCCATCTTGTCGCCGGCATTGTAGTTCTTGTCGAGGAGCAAAAGCTCCATATCCAGATCCGGAATCAGGCGGTGGCATTCGTTGTTGAAGAAACCGCGGATGACAGCCTGCTGGCTGTGCATAATTCCAGTACTGTGAAACTCCCGGATGGATTTGCGCCTGGTGATCAAGTCTGCGTAATTCATAGAATCCCCCTCTCTTTCCATTGTCTGTATGCGCACGCTCAGCGAAAAGCGCGCAAAGCGGACTGGACAGGCAGCAGTGTTTCAGCTCAAAACAGCTGGCACCCGATGATCGGGTATGATTACCCGAAAAAGCCAAATCTTTCCGTTCATTATATCACAGATGAAGATAGTTGTGTAAACAAATCTGCAGACAGAAAAAAGCCGGATCCTGCCGGAAGGAAGGATCTGACCGAAAGCCTTCGCATGCCCCGGGCATCTGCCTTGTCTTCAGAAAGTGGAAGATCCGGCCTTTATAAAGGCTCTTTCATAGGAAAAGATCAGACCTGTCAGCTGCTTCAGGCTTGCATTTCGGTATCATAAAGGTTAGTATTTTCAATGATGATTCAATGGAAGAGATGATGGAAAAAACGGACCTGGACAGGTGCTTGCGACTGTCCAGGTACAGGGCCGGGCGCGGGCTCCTGTCGCCGCATTCAATCTGCGCCCGGCCTTTGCTTTTGGACTATATGACCTCGCTTTGCGCAGCAAGTGCGCAAAGCGAACTGGACAGTTACGATAAAACAGCTTTTCAGAGTCTCAGCACATAAAAAAGAAGATCGGCAAAAGGCATAAAAGATGTAAGAATGGTGTAAAAAGGAGTAAAAAGCGCAATAAGTGCAAAAGATATAAAAGATACAAAAGATATAAAAGACACAGATGGAGACTGAAAGGCAGACAGAGGGTCAGTGACAAGAGAGATCGGAGGGACAGAAATGAAACTGCTGCATCTGGCGGATCTTCACTTTGGGAAGAGCCTGCACAATCAGCCTCTGCTGGAGGATCAGAGGGACTGGATCGAGAAGGCACTGGAAAGAATCCGCCTGGAGAAGCCCAGCGCAGTGCTCATCGCGGGGGATGTCTATGACCGTGGGGTTCCGGGAAAGGAGGCAGTGAACCTCCTGAGTGATTTCCTGACGGAGCTCTCGAAGGAGGGCATTGAGATCATGCTCACCGCCGGAAATCACGACGGCGGTGAGCGCCTGGAGTTTGCGTCCGATATCCTTGCAAATCAGCATGTTCACATCGCGGGGACAGTCAGGGCGGAGATTCTGCATGTCAGCATGAAGGATGAATACGGGCCTGTGACCTTCTGGCTGATGCCCTACACAACGCCGGCAGCTGTGCGGGTGGCGCTTCAGCTGGGGGAGGACGAGGTCATCGGATACAGGTCCGCGGTGGAGCGGCTGCTCAGCCGACAGTGCCTGGACACAAGTCAGCGGAATGTCCTGATTGCCCATCAGACGGTGTTGAATGGGGACCGGGAGCCGGTTCATTCCAGTTCTGAGACCGCAATCGGCGGTGTCGGGGGAGTGGATTTTGAAGTCTTCCGGGACTTTGACTACGTGGCGCTGGGACACATCCACGGGGCCCAGTCCGTCG
This sequence comes from uncultured Lachnospiraceae bacterium, assembly GCA_902797665.1. Taxonomy (GTDB): domain Bacteria; phylum Bacillota; class Clostridia; order Lachnospirales; family Lachnospiraceae; genus Porcincola. The sequence goes on from CADBUA010000088.1 coordinate 2,359, forward strand.
GGCGGGAGTCGATTCGCTACGCGGGAGCTCCTCTCTGCTATCACTTCAGCGAGGCGGGGCAGAAAAAGGGCCTTCTGTGGGTTCAGCTGGGCGCGAAGGGGGAGGA
>CADBUA010000089.1 GCA_902797665.1 uncultured Lachnospiraceae bacterium
CGCCGAGCAGGTCCACATCTGGCTGACCCCGCCCTCTACGGTGGCTGCCAGCGCCCTGGCCTTGTTGTGGCCATTGATCAGAATCAGGACTTCTTTGGAATCCATGACCGTGCCGACACCGACGGAGAGCGCCTCCGACGGCACCTTCTCCGGGTCATTGCCAAAGAAGCGGGAATTCACAATTCGGGTGTCCGTGGTCAGCTTGCGAATTCCGGTGCGGGAGTTCAGTGATGTGAAGGGCTCGTTGAAAGCGATGTGCCCGTCGACGCCAATGCCGCCCATGAAGAGATCGATCGGTCCCAGGGCCTTGATCTTCTCCTCATAAAGCCTGCACTCCTCCTCCGGATCCTCAGCCATCCCGTTCAGGATGTTGATCTGATCCGCCGGGATGTCGATGTGATCGAAAAGGTTATCATGCATGAAGTACCAGTAGCTCTGATCATGCGTTCTTGGGAGACCAACATACTCATCCATGTTGAAGGTAACGACATTCTTGAAACTCACCTTGCCGCTCCTGTTCATCTCCACAAGTTCCCTGTACACGCCGATCGGCGATGAGCCGGTCGGAAGTCCGAGAACAAAGGGCCTGTCTTTCTTGTGGTTATTGATTGCATCTGCGATGTGGCAGGCTGCCCACCTGGACATTTTCGCATAATCTTCCTGGATGATCAGACGCATATTTCATTTCCTTCCTTCTTCTCAGATCAGGCTTTCCCCTATGGAAAAGGCTCAGTCAAGGCTTGGGAAGCCTGATCTGTGGTTGATTGTTCGGCCCAGGGCCTGGGATTTCTGAAGCTCCTGCCCGCGGGATGTTCCGGCGAAGCACGGACTTTGTGCTGATTCTTCTGTCTATACTCGCGGCCAGGAGAATCTGCCAGCTATCGTCCGGAGCCGCGGTATATAGAGAGGCACTGACGATTCGTCTACGGCAGATCCTGACTGCCTCCAGTATATCTGCTTCCCGCTGGAGCGGGCTCCGTCAGCCATTCTCTGCCTGGCGATGAAGAGATGCTCTCTCTGCCTCAGCTTCTTCTGATGACGTGATCCGGATCCTTAAAGATGTAGTCCGCCGGGATGACGCCACGGACGCAGGAGGTCGGATAAACACTGGCTCTCTTCCCAAGCACAGTACCGGGGTTCAGCACGGAATTGCAGCCAACCTCGACAAAGTCGCCCAGCATAGCCCCGACCTTCTTCCGCCCGGTCGCGACTTCCTCCGGCTGATCCGGATTCGACAGACGATCCTTGATCACCACCAGCGCCTTATCACTCTTGACATTGGAGGTGATGCTGCCGGCTCCCATATGGGCCTTATACCCCAGGATGGAATCCCCGACATAGTTGTAATGAGGCACCTGAACGTTATCAAAGAGAATGACATTCTTCAGCTCGGTCGAGTTGCCAACCACGCAGTTTCTGCCCACCAGGGCTGAGCCTCTGATGAAGGCGCACTGACGAACCTCCGTCTCCGGTCCGATGATGCACGGCCCATGGATATAAGCCGTGGAGAAGACCACCGCGCTCTTCGCGATCCAGACATCTTCCTGAGGATGGTCATACTCCTCAGGGTCCAGGGTCTCACCCAGTTTCAGAATAAAATCAGAGATCCCGGCAAGCGCCTCCCAGGGGTAGATGGTGTTCTCCAGAAGGGACTTTGCCGCTGTGTGCTCCAGTGAATAAAGTTCTTTTGTTGTAATCATTTCCTTCTCATTTCCTTGCTGTTCGTTGCTGTTTATTGCTGTTTATTGCTGTTTATTGCTGCTTATTGTCTGCCTGATTTTTCCTTGTCGAAAAATGGCAGATGCCACATGTCCGGAGAAGAGCTGAAGTCTCTCAATCGATATCAGTCATCACATAAACCCTGATCCGGGTTTTGAATCTTTTGAGATCTTAAACTCCAATTTGAATCTTTTAAAACAATTGAATTACTTGATTACTGCTCGATTTATACCGGGAAGCATTCAGATTTGCCGTGGGGAAATCCTAAGATCATTCAGCGGATACCGCCGCCTGAGATTTGCAAAGCAAATCCTCCTTGCCGCGCGTATCAAAGAAGTTTTCCGTAAGGTCAGAATCCCTCCGGCATATTTGTTTAAACAAATTATTATTTGTGTGCTCTGGCATCCGGCATTTCCCTCGATGAAAATGATGGCATAACGCCATCTGATTCATCTCAAAAATCCCGCGCTTCCTTCCGGTCCGAAAGGCACCGGAAGCAGTATATCGTTCCCTCCCGCCCCAACATGCACTTAGCTTTGATGAGGTCGATCAGGAAGTCTTTTTACCGGGAAGCACATATGCCAGGCAAAGCCATCACCGGAGAAGCAACCCTCTCACGAAAGGCGCGCAAAGCCCCTCATTCGCAGATCGTATACGTTTCCACCCTAAAAACAGGACCTGTTCCCGCGGCATCCAGACGCACAGAACAGGCATAATAGCAGGTATCTATTCGAGATTTTACTTCAAAATCATTATTTTTGTCAATTCCAGGACTGCCAATTTTGTGCCAACGTGCCCCTTGCAAAGTTCAGATCCAGCGCCAAACTTTTGTAGCATTTTCTTTCATTTTTATGAATCTGTCCGAACAATCCCTTCCTGTCTGCTTTACTTGCTTTTGCACAGCAAAAACCAATCAAAGTAAAGTAATACGTGCTTTTTCTTTTATTTTGCCTATCAAATCATCATAATATTTCCGCTTAAGCTATCATCAAAATTATTATAGGGTTTATTATATATCTGACGCTACACTATGCTATATTATGATATGATATAAGTCTTATAATAATCGTTGTCCTGCCCTTTTAATAAAATAACGCTGTCTGTTATTATCTTATTAAATCCTGCATGTTTATACCGGGAAGCATTCAGATTTGCCAGCTGCTTCACCGATATGTCCGCTCGCGCCAATTCTATCACAGGTTCTCGCGCTCACGGGTATGTCTGATGCTCTGATTTTTTCCTATTGTCTTGGCGGCCCCGTCTGTATGATGCCCAGCTCTCCTGGATGGTCAGCACTCATTCTCTGCTTTGTCTGTGACATTTCCCAAAGATGGAAGATGGAAAACAGAGGTCCAGAGACAAAATCAGGAGGGATCGCTTTTGCTTTCCCTCCTGCAGATTCCATTTTTCAGGCTGTCAGATCTTCCCCATCCGTAGGCATGGGGCTCTCTTCTTCCGCCTCAGCTCTGGCAGTTCTTACTCGAAGGATTCCGGATCGACCTTGATCGTGGTCTTCTCCAGATGCCAGATGTCATCCACATACTGCTGGATGGTACGGTCGGAACTGAACTTGCCCGAGGAAGCCATGTTGATGATGCACATCCGCGCCCAGCGCTTCTGGTCCTGATAGGCTTCCACGATGTTCTTGCGGGCCTGGTGGTAGGACTTGAAGTCCGCCAGGATGAAGTACTGGTCCGCCTTGCCATACTTGTTGGTCAGAAGGGAATCATAGATCTCCCGGAAGAGCTCCATGTCGCCATGGCTGTAGGTCCCGTTGATGAGCTCCATCAGCACGCGGCGGATCTCCTGATCCGTGTTGAAGTAGTAGTTCGGGTCATACCCACCCTTGTTCTCAAACTCGATGACCTGCTCCGAGGCAAGCCCGAAGATAAAGGCATTCTCCGCGCCAACTTCCTCGACGATCTCGACATTGGCGCCGTCCATCGTGCCCAGAGTCGGCGCGCCATTCAGCATGAACTTCATGTTCGAAGTTCCGGATGCCTCCTTGGAAGCCGTGGAGATCTGCTCAGAGATATCCGAGGCCGCGAAGATCATCTCCGCATTGGACACGCAGTAGTCCTCGATGAAGACAACCTTGATCTTGCCATTGATCGAAGGATCGTTGTTGATCACATCCGCCACCGCGTTGATCAGCTTGATCGTCAGCTTGGCGCGTTTGTAACCAGCCGCCGCCTTCGCGCCAAAGATGAAGGTTCTCGGGGTGAACGGCATCTCCGGGTGATCCTTCAGTTCGTCGTACAGGCACATGACATCAAGGATGTTCATGAGCTGGCGCTTGTACTCGTGAAGTCTCTTGACCTGGACATCGAAGATGGAGTGCGGGTCGATCTCGATCCCGTTGTGCTCCTTGATGTACTTGGCCAGACGGACCTTGTTCTGGTACTTGATGTTCATGAATTCCTGCTGCGCCTTCTCATCGTCGGCGTAGACCTTCATCTTGGAGATCTCCGGCAGGTTCGTGATCCATCCATCGCCGATGTGATCGGTGACCCAGGCTGCCAGGAGCTGGTTGCCGTGAAGCAGGAAACGCCTCTGGGTGATGCCATTGGTCTTGTTGTTGAACTTCCACGGGAACATCTCATAGAAATCCTTCAGAGTCTGGCTCTTCAGGATCTCGGTATGAAGCTGTGCCACGCCGTTCACGCTGTAGCGGGCCACGATGGCAAGGTTGGCCATCTTCACCTGGCCGTCATAGATGATGGCCATCTTGCGGACCTTCTCCATGTCGCCCGGGTACTTGTCCTGAACCTGGAACAGGAAGCGTTTGTTGATTTCCTCGACGATCTGATAGATTCTCGGAAGCAGACGTGAGAAGAGCTCGATGGGCCACTTCTCCAGGGCTTCCGCCATGATCGTGTGGTTGGTGTAGGCGACGGTCTTGGTCGTAATCTCCCAGGCCTCATCCCACTCCAGCTTCTCCTCGTCGAGGAGGATCCGCATGAGCTCGGCGACCGCCACGGTCGGATGCGTATCGTTCATCTGGAAGGTGGCCTTCTTGTAGAAGTCCCGGATGTCCGAATGGAAGCGCTTGTACTTCGCGACCGCTTCCTGCACGGACGCGGAGATGAAGAAGTACTGCTGCTTCAGGCGGAGTTCCTTGCCTGCGTAGTGGTTGTCGTTGGGGTACAGAACCTCGACGATGTTGCGGGCCAGGTTCTCCTGCTCCACTGCCTTCTGATAGTCGCCCTTGTCAAAGGAGTCGAGCTGGAAGTCATTGATGGCTTCCGCGTCCCAGACCCTCAGGGTGTTGACCATGTTGTTGTTATAGCCGACGATGGGCATATCGTAGGGAATTGCCCGCACCGACTGGCAGTTCTCCTGGATGTAGTCGTATCTCTTTGCCACCGGGTCATACTCCGCCCGTACATAACCGCCGAACTTGACGACCTTGGCATACTCCGGGCGCTTCAGCTCGAAAGGATAGCCATTCTTAAGCCAGTCATCCGGAACCTCGATCTGGAAGCCATTCTCGATCTTCTGGCGGAACATCCCATAGCGGTAGCGGATGCCGCAGCCGTATGCCGGGTAGCCCAATGTTGCCAGAGAATCCAGGAAGCAGGCCGCAAGTCTTCCGAGACCACCGTTTCCGAGAGCCGGATCCCGCTCCTCGTCCTCGACCATGTTGATGTCAAAATCCATCTCGGCCAGGGCTTCCTTCACTTCCTGATAAGCGGTCAGGTTAATCAGGTTGTTGCCAAGCGCTCTGCCCACCAGGAACTCCATCGACATGTAGTAGAGGATCTTGGGATCTTCCTCGTCCACCTGCTGCTGGGTGGCCATCCAGTTGTCAATGATGACATCCTTGACCGCGTAGGAGACCGCCTGGTAAATCTGCTGCATGCTTGCTTCTTTTACCTTCTTGCGGTAAAGCGTCCTGACGTTGTCCTTTACCTGCTCCTTGAATGCTTCCTTGTCAAACCGTTTGTTCATGCATCCTCCTTCTCTCATAGCGGTTTGCAGGCAGCCTCTCCCGAGGCTGCCAATGGACTTCTATCACGCGGCCCGAAAGAGCCTGAACCCATCAGAAAAGTCCATTCTCCACTTCTGTCCGTCCAGCGCTGAACCGCTGCTGGCAGACAAGCGTATTTCCTCACAATTATATAGTCTATGCCAGGAAAGGCAAATTACATCTCTTCCGCGAGGGCTTCCAGATACAGTCCGTAGTTGGAGCTGTTCATCTTCTTCGCACAGGCCTCCAGCCCTTCCAGATCAATCCACTGATTGTGGAATGCAATCTCCTCCGGGCAGCCGATCATCTTTCCGCTCCTCTGAGCCGCCTTGATCGCGCCTGCCGCGTCATAAAGGCTGTCCGCGTTCCCCGCGTCAAACCAGGTAAAGGAGTTGTTCAGGGTAACCACGTTCAGCTTTTCCTGATCGAGGTAGGCATTGTTGACCGAGGTGATCTCCAGCTCTCCGCGGGCACTGGGCTGAATCCCCTTCGCGATCTCTACAACGGAATTGTCATAGAAGTAGAGGCCGGGCACGATGAAGTTGCTCTTCGGATGCTTCGGCTTCTCCTCGATGCTGATCGCTTTCCCTGTGGCCTCATCAAACTCCACCACGCCGAAAGGTCTCGGATTTGCCACGTAGTAGCCGAAAATCGAGGCACCGGATTCAGCCTTCTTGACGCACTCCCGGAGCTTCCGCTTGAAAGCGGGGCCGTAGAAGATGTTGTCACCGAGTGCCAGCGCAACAGAATCACCGCCAATAAACTCTTCACCGATCAGGAAAGCGTCCGCGATCCCCCTCTGAACCTTCTGTTCCATGAAGGAGATATGAATTCCCCAGGAACTCCCATCGCCCAGAAGATCGACAAACGGCTTCATATCATCCGGAGGCGTGATCACAAGGATGTCCTTGATTCCTGATGACATCAAAACAGACAACGGATAGTAGATCAGCGGCTTATCGTATACAGGAACCAGCGGCTTGCACACCGGAAGTGTGATCGGATAAAGCCTTGTTCCCTTTCCACCAGCCAAAATGATCCCCTTCATAAAAAATCCCCTTTCTCCTGTTAAAAAACAGACCCTTTGTCCTTTCGGGACCAGAAATCCAAAAGTCTCAAAAAGGGTCCGGCACAAAAAATGCCGGA
>CADBUA010000090.1 GCA_902797665.1 uncultured Lachnospiraceae bacterium
CATGTGAGGTCTTCCATATGAGTTCGAGCTCTTTCATTTTTGGACAACTTATGGACATCTTATGGGCATCCTTTCTTCGTGCCTTTTCTCCGCTTCGCGCCTCCAGGGCAGCTTTCCTTTTCTGTCCGCGAGCGCGAGAATCCGGGCCCCATGGGCGCGAGCGGGCTATAGCTTAGAGGCATCTGTCAGATCCGAAGGGGCTCACAATCGCAAGGCGAAAACTAAGAAAGTCATCAGGAAGGGGTCCGGCAAAAAGCAAGATTTTTGGGGCAATATAGGAAATGGTCAGAATGGCCGGATGGGTGTTTGCCTGTCAGGTGGCATTCTGAAATCAAAGCACAGAAAAGGAAAGCGCGCGCTGAATGCCGCTTTTGCCGGATTCAGGCTCTGCCTTTCCCATTTGAGTTATCAGCATGGCATTAGTCGAGAGAGAAGTCCATGTCCCGCCGGAAGTCGAGGCGGAGGTCTACGGACAGTTTGACAAGTATCTGAAGAAAATCGAACGGACCCTGAACGTGACGCTGATTAACCGGGATTCCAGAACCCTGGTCATCGGCAGTGAAAGTGCTGCCGATGGCGCCAAAAGGGTTCTGGAAGATCTGTCTGCCTTAGCCAGGCAGGACAGCCCCATCACCGAGCAGAACGTCAATTATGCGCTGTCCCTGGCGGTGGAGAAGCTGGACGGCAGCGTCGCGGAAATGGATCGGGACATCATCTGCCACACCATCGGCGGCAAGCCGATCAGCCCCAAAACACTGGGGCAGAAGGCCTATGTGTCGGCGATTCAGAAACACATGATCACCTTCGGCATCGGCCCGGCGGGAACCGGAAAGACCTACCTGGCCATGGCCTGTGCCATCACCGCATTCAAGAATGAGGATGTGGCCAGGATCATCATGACGCGGCCGGCCATTGAGGCCGGGGAGAAGCTTGGTTTCCTGCCGGGGGACCTGCAGAGTAAAGTTGACCCCTACCTTAGGCCGCTGTATGATGCACTTTATCAGATCATGGGACCGGACAGCTACCAGAAGAATGCGGAAAAGGGGCTGATTGAAGTGGCTCCCCTGGCCTATATGCGCGGGCGGACGCTGGATAATGCCTTCATCATCCTGGACGAGGCCCAGAATACAACCCCGGCCCAGATGAAGATGTTCCTGACCCGTATCGGCTTTGGTTCCAAGGTCATTGTGACCGGAGACCTGACGCAGAAGGACCTGCCCTTTGACTCCCGCTCGGGGCTGGAGGTGGCGCTGGAGGTCCTCTCGAAGATCGAGGAGATCGCCTTTTGCAAGCTGACGAGCAAGGATGTGGTCCGGCATCCGCTGGTCCAGAAGATCGTCCAGGCTTATGATGCATACGAAGCCTCCGGGAAAGGGACGCCGCAGAACCGGGCAGAGAGGCGGGAGATGCAGAGACGGACAGCGGGCAGCGGGAGAGACTACCGGAGGCCAGGAGGGCATGGAAGTTATGGAGGGGAGACATGACCGTCAACTTTGAGAATGAGAGCAGGATCCCTTCGGATCTGCCGTTTGAAGAGATCGCGGAGCTTGTGATCTCCGCAGCCCTGGAAGAGGAAAACTGCCCTTATGAAGCGGAGGTCAATGTCCTGATCACAGACCCGGAGAAGATCCGGGAGCTGAACCGGAACTTCCGCGGCATCGATCAGGAGACCGACGTTCTGTCCTTCCCCATGCTGGAATTTGAAACCCCGGCGGATTTCTCCTTCCTGGAAGAAGATGCGTCTGAACAGATGGAGGATGGCGCCAGCTTCAATCCCGACAGCGGGGAGCTGCTCCTCGGGGATATCGTGATCTCCCTCAGGCACGTAATCTCCCAGGCTGAGGAGTACGGCCACTCCCAGAAGCGCGAATACGCTTTTCTCCTCGCCCACAGCATGCTGCACCTCTGCGGCTTTGACCACATGGAGCTGGAGGAGCGGGAAGAGATGGAGGAGGAGCAGCGCCGGATCATGGAGAGGGTGCATATTCCGAGAGAGCGCTGAGAAGAGCGCAGGATGCGGAATCGATTCTGAGTTCTGAATTTCTGACGGGAGAGAGAGTTTGAGATCCTCCGGCGCATTTGGATTTGCCAATCGCTTTCAGGGGATCTGCCAGCTTCCTTACGCCCGCGGGAATAGGACAATTGGCCCCCAACGGCTCTTCCGGATGCCAGGTTTTATACCCGCGAGCGGGAGAATCTGCGACAGAACTGGCGCGAGCGGGCATATACCGGTGAAAGACCTGGCAAAGCCGAATGGTTCCCGGTATATATGAGACACAGCGGGCAATCCTGTATTTTCCGGATCAAGAAAGGAGTAGCTATGAAAAAAAGAAAACTGGCCCTGGTCCTGGCGGCAGCCCTGATGGGCGCGGCGCTCATTTCCTCCACTGCGATGGCGGAGGAGGAGACAGTGAGGAGTTATCTCACCGGCAAGCCTGTCCCAGCTTCCATCGGACGCACCCGTCCGATTGCGGTCATGCTCAACAATATCATCGATGCCTGCCCGCAGTACGGCCTTGAGAAGGCGGACGTGGTCTACGAGGCTGAGGTCGAGGGCATGATCACCCGCCTCATGGGCATCTTTGAGGACTACAGCGGGGCTGACCGGATCGGTTCCGTCCGTTCCTGCCGTCCCTACTTTATCTACTACGCGCGGGAATTCAACGCGCTCTACTGCAACTTCGGGCAGGCGATCTACGCGGTTCCGATCCTGCAGCTCTCCACGACCCACAACATCTCCGGCATCTCGGACGGCGGCGTGGATGACACCGGCACCATCGCCTACTACCGGTCAGACGACAGACCGTCCCCGCACAATGTCTTCACGGATTACAGCAAGATGCAGGCTGCGATTTCGGCCTGTGGCTACAGCCAGAGCTACAGCGAAGGCTATGGGGGACATTACAGGTTCGCGGAAGACGGCCAGGTTGTGACGCCGGCCAACGGCATCATCGCCCGCGTGGTCATGCCGGGCTACACCTTCAACCACGCCCGCTTTGACTACAACGAGGGGGACGGCCTTTACTACAGATCTCAGTACGGCAGCGCCCAGGTGGACGGGCAGACCGGAAACCAGGTGGCCTACAAGAACATCATCCTGCAGTACTGCGACTCCACACCGCTCGATGACAATGGCTATCTCTGGACCGACCCGAGAACGGGCGGCAACGGTTGGTACATCACCAACGGCCGCGCGCAGAAGATCTCCTGGTCAAAAGAGAACTGGAGCGAAGAGGATCCGGTCGAGACGACTGTCACTGCCGCCAATGCCGCCTTTGATGTCCGGGAATGCGACTTTAACGTGACGCACTACTATGACGAAAACGGCAATGAAATTACACTGAACCAGGGCAAGACCTGGGTCTGCATTGTCCGCAATGCGGCAACCAACCGTGTCCTGATCTCGGATGATCCGTACACGGACAGCTCCGTTATTGACGGCATTGGATAAGACTTCTCCTTCGGGAGGCCAGAAGAGGTCAGAGGGTGTGCGTACAGATAGGAAAAATCCCGCAGCAGAGAAGGGTTCTGCCGCGAAGAATGTCCTGGTCCAGGGCTCCATCCTCGCTGCAGCCTCCATCATCGCCAAAGTCATTGGGCTGATCTACCGGATCCCCCTGACCAACATCCTGGGGGACGAGGGGAACAGCTACTACTCGACAGCAAACGAAATCTACTCGATCATCCTGATGATCTCCTCCTTCAGCCTGCCTCTGGCGGTTTCCCGCCTGATGAGTGAGCGTCTGCAGAAGGGACAGGTAAGGAACGCCAACCGGGTCTTCCTTCTGGCGATGCGCTTTGCCGTCGGAATGGGACTGATTCTGGCTTTTCTGACCTGGGCTCTGTCGGGGGTCATCACCAAGAACATCATGAACCTGGAATATGCCCGCTACGGCCTTCAGGTTCTGTCTCCCGCCATCCTGATCTTCGCCATCACCGGTGTTTTCAGGGGCTATTTCCAAGGCTTCTCGAACATGGTTCCCACGGCGATTTCCCAGCTGATTGAGCAGCTGATCAACGCGCTGGTATCCCTCTACGGGGCCTATGTCCTCTATGACTACGGGAAAGAGCTGGCAAGGAGCGGGGGCGACGGGCTCCTCGCGCCCGCCTGGGGCGCCGCAGGCGCCACCTTTGGCACCGTCGCCTCGGTGACGGTCGCCATGATCTTCATGATGGTGATCTACAGCAACCACAAGAGGACTTTTTCTCAGACCCTTCGGGCAGACAAGACCGGAAACCGGGAGACCCCGCGGCATATCTACCGCGTGCTGATTCTGACCATTCTGCCGATCATCCTGTCGACACTGATCTACAACATCTCCAACGTCCTGGACCAGGGAATCTTCAACGCGATTCTCAAGAGTCAGGGTTATACGGAGCGGCAGTACGCCACAATCTGGGGGATTTACTCCGGTAAGTTCCGGGTGCTGATGAATGTGCCTCTGTCACTGGCCTCCTCCCTGGGGCCGGCTGTAGTCCCCAACCTGACTGCGGCCATCGCCGCTGGAGACGAGAAGGCGGCCGCGGAGACAGTCAAGTCCTCCACCCGCTACACCATGATGATCACGATCCCCTGCGCCTTCGGGATGGCTGCTCTGGGCGGCCCCATCATCGAGATGCTGTTTCACCCGGAGAGCGGGGTTCCGCTGTCGGCGGGGATCATGCAGGCCGGAGCCCTGGTCATCATTCTCTACGCCCTGTCCACGCTGAGTACAGCGATCCTGCAGGGCCTTGGCAGGCTGAAGGAACCCTTGATCCACTGCGCCATTGCACTGGTGATTCATATCTTTGTTCTGTATATCATGCTGCGCTACATGCGCCTGAATATCTATTCAGTCATGTACGCCAACTGCATTTTTGCGCTGATTATCTGCATCATGAATGCTTTGTCGATCAGCCGCTTTATCCACTACCGGCAGGAAATCCGGAAGACCTTTCTGGCCCCTCTGACGGCCTCGATCATCATGGCGTTTGCAGCCTTTGGTGTCTATCTTTTCTTCCATCTTTTCCTCGGTGTGTCCCTCTCGACGATTCTGGCCATCCTCTTCGGCGCGAGTATCTACGGACTGGCTCTCACCGCCTTCGGAGGCACCGACCGAAAGGAGATCTCGAGGCTGCCCAAGGGGCACCTGATCGCGGCTCTTCTTGACCGTATCGGCGTTCTCAGAGACTGATCGCAGGCGGATTGGCAGTGAGGCTCTCTCCCCGCTGGAGAAGACATCATTTCAGCATTGCAGTATTCTGGCATGATGCATGATACATGAAGCATTATGGAAGCTTTTGGTATGGCGGATTTTCCCGGAACCCCGGGATTTTCCGCCTTTTGTATCGGAGGAAATTCACTTGGAGAATTCGGTGTTCTCAAGCAGGGACTTTTGTGACGCGCTGGAGATTGCTGCCTCCCTCACCGTGCCCCCGGAGGAGGACAGCCTCCTCAGGCAGGCCTTTTTCCTGAATCAGGCCCGGAGCCTGATCCGAGAGAGAGAAGAGAAGCTCGGGCGGAAGCTTCGCTCCTGTACCGTCACCTTCGGCTGTCAGATGAATGAGCGGGACTCCGAGAAGCTCCGGGGAATCCTGTCCCTGGCGGGCTTCCAGGAGACAGACAGTGAGGCGGCTGATTTTGTCATCTATAACACCTGCACGGTCCGGGAGAACGCGAACATCCGCGTCTTTGGCCGTCTGGGTGCCTTATCTTCCCTCAGGAAGAAAAACCCATCCATGCTCATCGCCCTCTGCGGCTGCATGATGCAGGAGAAGGAAGTCGTGGAGAAGATCCGCTCTTCCTTCCCCTTTGTAAACCTGGTCTTCGGCACCCACAACCTCTACCGCTTCCCGGAATACCTGAACCGGGTCCTGATGGCGCAGGAGTCGGAGGCCTTGGAGGCTGCCGGGAAAAAGCAGAAAAAGAGGCCTCTCCAGATCATAGAGCTTCAGGACAGGGAGGGGGGCATCATCGAGGAGCTGCCGGCGGAGCGAAGCTATTCCTTTAAGTCGGGCGTCAACATCATGTTCGGCTGCGACAACTTCTGCTCCTACTGCATTGTTCCCTACGTCCGGGGGCGGGAGCGGAGCCGGGAACCTTTGGACATCCTCCGGGAGGCCGAGGAGCTGGCAAAGGACGGCGTGGTCGAGCTGATGCTCCTTGGGCAGAACGTCAACTCCTACGGAAAAGGTCTGAAAGACCCCGTCAGCTTTGCCCTTCTCATCCAGGAGCTTGAGAAGGTCGAGGGGATTGAGCGGATCCGCTTCATGACCTCCCACCCCAAGGATCTTTCGGATGACCTCATCTCTGTGATGGCGGAGTCCTCCAAGATCTGTCACCACCTGCATCTGCCGCTTCAGTCGGGCTCCTCCCGCCTTCTGAAGCGCATGAATCGGCACTACAGCAAGGAGTCCTACCTGGAACTGGTGGAAAAACTCCGGGAAAAGATTCCGGATCTTTCCCTGACCACGGATATCATCGTGGGTTTCCCGGGGGAGACAGAGGAGGACTTTCTGGAAACATTAGAGGTCGTCCGGGCGGCAGGCTATGATTCCGCCTTCACCTTCCTCTACAGCCAAAGGACCGGCACTCCGGCTGCTTCCTGGGAGCAGGTGCCGGAGGAAATTGCGCACGAACGCTTTGACAGGCTTCTTCAGGTGGTTCAGAGCATCGGGCGGGAGCGCTCCTCCCGTTTTGAAGGACAGGTTCTGCCGGTTCTTGTGGAGTCAGAAAACCATCAGCAAAAAGGCCTTGTCACGGGGCGGATCCCCCAGAACCTTGTCGTCCACTTCCCCGGGGGGACCGATCTCATCGGGCAGATCGTGCCTGTCAGGCTTACAACAGCCCAGGGTTTTTACTACCTGGGAGAGCGGGCGGACTGATCCGGGAGACCGGGCCGCCAAATGAAGAAACTGGGGACTCCGGTCAGGCAGATCCATCGAAAGTGGAGAGCAGGCTGCCTGGACGACCCAGTAGAGCAGCCTGTGCTGCGAGAATGCGAATCCTGCTTGGCGCTGGCGGGGCCCGGAAGATCCTGTGTGAGTCCCTTCCGGACTGCAGTCATATACATATATACAAACATATAAATGATAGTGTTCACATGCATGTATAAATATATGCATGAATACACATGTGCGCATACGCACATACATACA
>CADBUA010000091.1 GCA_902797665.1 uncultured Lachnospiraceae bacterium
AGCCCATCCTGCCCATACCCCAACACGATCCTGTAATCTGTGCCCCTATGGAGGGGATAAAACTCCGTCGAGGCGTGAACAGTAACCGGCAGAAAATTCAGAAAGCTCCGACCGAAAGAATCCCTTGTATTCTTGCTTTGATTCCTATGGTTTTCTATCAGCGATCACAGAATCAATCGCCTCTCAGATTCTGAGGCGCCTTCAAGCAGAAGGCCAGGTGCAGGCTCCCGTCTCCGCAGAAACGAGCGCCCGTCCTTCTTAATTTATAGCGGGAACCATTCGACTCTGCCAAGTGCTTCACCGCTATACGCCACTCGCGCCAATTTTGTCGCAGATTCTCGCGCTCACGGGTATATTCCAGTCTGTTCTGGATTCTCACACGCAGTAGAAAGCGCGATACACTTACCGGGCGCTGACAATCATCTCAGGATCACGCCTGGTCCTTGCTTTTCACGTTCCGAAGAATCGTGATGGCATCGGACTTTTCCCGCTCATATCTGCTGCGGAAGCGGCTTTCCTTGTTCCAGCCCCTGGGGTCTGTCCAGCGGTAGTCATAAAGCTTGCTCAAAAAGTCTTCATCTGATGTATAGGGAGAGATCCCCGCATCAAGCACCGCCTGCGCGGCCACCAAAGTCCCTTCCTGAATCGCGTAGCTGAACAGAGCGCCGCGAACCACATAGGCTCTCTTATCCATGTCAAGCCCGCGTTTTTTCAGCCAGCTGGCAGACGCTTTATAGTAAGCCTCGATCGCGTACTTATCCTGCATGCTGCTGAAGTACTTGGGATCCGCTTCATAGCAGTCCGTCCAGGCCTTGTAGAGTTCCTGATTTCCCCGGAGGGTTTTCTGCGAGCTGGCGCTGGAGACATCCAATGCAGCAAACTTCTTGAACGCCGAGAAAAACTGCTCATTCGTATTCAGGCAGTAGCGGAGGAAAGGCACCAGAGAATAGCGGCGGTCAAACTGATACTTGCCGCAGGCATTTCCGGAATCTCCTCCCGTCTGGGCATAGCCGGCACTGCCCGACTCGTACTTTGTGAAGAAGATGATATCCTTCGTCTCTCCGAACTTGCCGGTCTCTTCCGCGATCCCAGGATTTTCATCTTTCTCAGTGGATGTCTGAGATGTCTGAAGTCCTGCCCCGGAGGCAGTTCCGACCGCGGCTCCCGCCCCGGATTCATCAAGGACGCCGTTCTCATCGAAATGATACTCCTTGTCCTCAATCGTGACAGTCCCCGTGACAATCCCATCCTGTACGGTCTGATAGTAGGTCTTGCCGCTGAGCTTGAAAAATCCCTCCCGGATCACGCCACCGCTGCTGAGGCGGTACTTTTTATCCCCGGTCTGAAGCCAGCCCTTCTCCGTAATCGCGGCCCCGGCAGCATCCCCCGTCGTACGGAAGAAGCGATAGGCGCCATCCGCAAAGACAATTCCCCGGTACTCTGCGCCGTCCACGCCGAAGTAATAGAAATACTCTCCGATCTTCTGATAGCCTGTGACCTTGTTGCCTCCCTGATAATAGTAGACTCTCCCGTTCTCTTCCTGAAATCCTTCCTGAGCGGCCTCAGAGAGGACCGGAAAAGACATGGAGAGGACAAGGGCCAGAAGCAGCGGCCCGAATAATCTTCGCATTTTTCATCTCCCATAACCTGGGGTTTCCCCCTGTATTTGAACTCCACCCGATTATAACATAATTGTTACAATTCTGTTAAGCACTTTTTAAGCCGCCGCAACAATTTCCGGATCCTGCAAGGCCGGTAGAATCAGCATTCATCGGACATTTCATCTTGTATCCTTTCTGACAGGGGAAAACTTTAAGAAAGCCATCCCCTTTTTTATACCCGCGAGCGTGAGAATCTGCGACAAAGAATCCTTGGGGTCGTTCCTCCTGTATGATCTCATCCTTCTGAATCCTGGGGTTCGTTTCCTCTTCCTGGCTCCTGAGAAATAAAAAAAGGACCGGAATCTCCGGTCCTTTCCTCACACTTTCAAAACCGCATACAGCTATAAATCTAAATCCATCCAACTCTATCCGC
>CADBUA010000092.1 GCA_902797665.1 uncultured Lachnospiraceae bacterium
CCTGACTACGCTTAACCCTGGCGTTACCGTTTCGGGTCCAAGTCTAGGTACTGGTTCTTGATGCGTTTACCAGATGGGTCTGTCTCCCACTGAATACAAAGAGTTACATCCGGCGGTTCCCCGAAGGGGGAACACGGATGCGATGCCTGGCCTGTTATGACCGCAGCATCAACAGCCCGCACTATATATTTATTATATGTCTTTTATATAGATTATAGTTCCTCTTAAGTTTTCACTTTCTATATGTTTTATCATTTACCTTTTTCGTTTCTGATCTACTGAATCGTCGATCCAATTCCTCCATAGAAGGAAAATGGCATTTCCTTGCCAGGATGACAATTTTATTGCCCTCTGGAAATACTGCAGAATTTTTGCTATTATATTTTATAATGACTTTTATTTTCTTCTGTTTCTCCGGGTATGGAGATCGCTTTCGAGGTCGTATTCCTGGGAAAGTGATTTTCGGAGATCGATTCACAGCACGCGCCAATTCAAAACAGATCCAAAACAGATCAAAACAGATCCTAAATATCGAGTATACGCTTCCATCGACAATCAGCGTTTCCAGAGAGACGCCTCTGAAAGGGGTGAATCATGAAACAATCGAAAACCATCAACCGATTGGGATCCATGTTCTTGCTGCTAAGCTTTTTGCTTGCCCTCGCAATGCCCTTCTCCGCCTCCGCGCAGAAGACGGATCAGAAAGTGGTGCGTGTAGGCTGGTACGACTCATCCTTCTGCTACCTGGATGACTTCGGAAGGCGCTGCGGCATCGACTATGAGTACCAGCAGAAGATTTCCCTCTACACTGGCTGGACCTATGAGTATGTGGAGGACAGCTGGTCGAATCTCCTTCAAATGCTGATGGAAGGGAAGATCGACCTTCTGAGCGATGTCTCCTATAAGCCGGAGCGCTCGGAGTTCATGCTATTCCCGGATCTGCCTATGGGCTCGGAGGCCTACTACATCTACATTGACGCCCAGAACCGGGAGATCAGCGCGGACAATCCGGAATCTTTCAATGGCAGGCGAATTGGGGTCAATGATGGCAGTATCCAGGAAGGTTTTCTCAGAGACTGGGCGAAGCGAAACGATCTTTCCATCGAAATCGTTCCGCTCTCTGTCGGGGAATCAGAGTCTCTGGAAATGCTGGCCCGGGGAGAGCTCGACGGCTATACCACCGTCTACTCCTTCGGCTCTGAACAGAAGATCATTCCAGCCTCAAGAGTCGGCGCCTCTGACTATTTCTACGCAGTCAATAAGAAAAGACCGGATCTTCTTGCGGAACTGAACATGGCGCTGGCCGGCATCCAGGATGAGGACCCGGATTTCAAATATCGAATCTCCGAGAATAACAATTACAGCACCAATACAGACATCTTCCTGACACCAGAGCAGGAGGATTGGCTGAAGAAGCACGGTACCATCCGCATCGGATACCGGGACAGCTCTCTTCCTTTCTGTGAGGCGGACGAGGAAAGCGGGGAGCTTACCGGTGCCCTTGGAGACTTCCTGACCCATGCCTCAAATCATCTGAGAAGCTACAATATCCAGTTTGAGGCAGTTCCCTGCGCCTCAACGAAATATGCCCTTGAGGCTCTTCACTCTGGGGAAATTGACACTTTATTTCCTGTAAACCTCAGTTCGTATGATGCCGGGGAGATGGGCGTATGGGTCACCAGTCCTGTCATGAAGACTGAAATAAATGCGCTCATGCGCACATCAAATCGGCAGAGTCTGTCCCGGGACAGCTCAATCAGCTTCGCGGTCCATGAAGACGACCTGAACATTGAAAGCTTTATCCTGGCGAACTATCCCGCCTCCAACAGGATAACCTTCGAGAATCCCGCCGCCTGCTTTGACGCAGTATCTTCCGGGAAGGCGGACAGCATCCTTGTCAGCAATTACAGGATGCCCGCTGCCGAGGAGATCATCGCAAAAGAACACCTCTTCTCTGTGCCGACCGGCGAGACCATGCCGCTTTCCTTCGCGGTGAGGCGGGAGGACCGGGATCTCTACTTCATCCTGAACAAAGCCGCAGTCGTGAGTCACGCGGACGATATGGATTCCTCACTGGCCTCCTATATGCATTTCAATCGGAAGGTCTCGCTTTCTGCTTTTTTGAAGGACAACTGGATCTATGTCGTGGCCGCTCTGACACTGGTCTTCTCTGTCATCATTGGCCTTTTGCTCGAGAAGCTGAAGGTGGAGCGTACCGCGAACGAGCAGAAGCGCCTGCTCAAGGAGGCTGAGAAGATTGCGGAGTTGAAGCAGACCATTGCCTCTCTCCTCGACAACATGCCCGGCATGAACTTTACCAAGGATGCCGGATCCGGTGTGTATCTGGCCTGTAACCAGGCCTTTGCGGATTATGCGCATAAGAAAAGCCCGGACGATGTCATCGGCCATACCTCCTCCGAGATCTTCGACAGTCTGACCGCTGAAAAGTTTGATGAGGAGGATCGGATTGCACTGTCCATGGAGACCCCCTATATCTTTGTGGAGGATGTGGCAGACGCAAACGGAAACCAGCATCAGCTGCAGACCACCAAGCTCAAATATATAGATGCCTCCGGCCGGGAGTGTGTCCTCGGCATCTGCCAGGACATGACGGACATGGTCCGGATCAGGCGGGAGATTGCCACGTCACGGGAAGCTTACGAGAAAGCCCGGAGCACCGGGATCATCTATGCCCATATCGCCCAGACCCTGGCCAGAAGCTACACAGATCTCTACTATGTAAATCTCCAAACAGAGGAATATATCGAATACTTGACAAACGATGCACAAAATGCCCTGACAGAGGCCCGGCGGGGCTGGCACTTCTTTGAGAAATCCCAGATCGAGGTCAACGAGTTTGTGTTCAAAGACGACCGGGCGATGTTCTCGAAGGCCATGAACCGACAGACGCTTTTGGAAGCACTGGATCGGAATAACGCCTTCATGATGACCTACCGCCTGATCTCAGAAAATGGGCCTGTCTATGTCAGGATGAATGTATCCCGCATGGAGGACGATGAGCGCTTCATGATCATCGGGATCACAAACGTGGATGAGGAAATGAAAGAGCGCCGGGCTGCGGAGCGGGTAAAGGAGGAGCGCATTGCCTACGCAAGGCTCAGAGCCCTCGCCGGTGATTTCCTCTGCATCTACACGGTGGACCCTGAAACAGATCATTACCGGGAATACAGCGAGACCGCCAACTTCCAAAGCTTCCCCCGCCCGAGAGAGGGGACAGACTTCTTCCTTGACACCAGAGAGCAGATCCGTCTATCAGCCCATCCGGATGACCTTGAGCGTATCCTCGATATGCTGACAAAAGAGAACGTAGGGACGGAAATCGAGCGTCATGGCATCTTCACACTCAGCTATCGCCTGATCATCAATAATGCCCCTCGTTACGTGCAGTTACGGGCCGCCATCGTGGAAGAAAAAGATGGTGCGCAATTGATTGTCGGGGTCAGTGATATCGATGCGAATGTCCGGCAGGAAGAGGAGTATGAGAAGCGTCTCGCCCAGGCGCAGAGGGAAGCCAACCTTGACGCCCTGACAGGCGTCAAGAACCGTCATGCGTATCTTCAGGCGGAAGAGCGGATGAACGTACAGATCCGGGAACACCGGGCATCCGAGTTTGCCATTGTGATCCTGGATGTGAATGATTTGAAGACAGTCAATGATACAGCCGGGCATAAGGCAGGCGATCAGTACCTGAAGGATGCCTGCGGCATCATCTGCCGGATCTTTAAGCGCAGCCCGATCTTCCGGATCGGCGGGGATGAGTTCGCTTCCATTATCCAGGGGGCTGATTATGACGCAATTGAGGAGCTCCTTGGCAAAATGAAAGACCACAATACCAGGGCATCCCGCACAGGCGGAATTGTGATCGCCTACGGAATGTCCAGGTTCAGGAACGACGCCAACGTGGCGCTTGTCTGTGAGCGTGCGGACCAGCGCATGTATGAGAATAAGAGCCTCCTCAAAGAAGGGCGCCCTGTAAGATAAGATAGTGAGCGTACACATCCGGGAACGGCCGGCATCTCCGCAGGCGCGACATTGCGCGAACCGTGGCGAGGGGGCATATCCCGATATCGCTCCCCAGATCCTTTGGCTCCCGGTATAAGAAAAAAGCCTCCGTCTTTCATCCCGAAAATCCGTGGATGACAGACGGAGTTTTTTTCATGCGCATCTCTTCAAGGCTAATTTCATCGCAGTCCAGCCCCAAACGCCCGCACAGCACAAACGCTTACAGGCGCGCATCTCCGCATGGATCTGCTCGGATCTGATC
>CADBUA010000093.1 GCA_902797665.1 uncultured Lachnospiraceae bacterium
ACATCCTCCGCGATCTCCATTTTGGTCCGCCGCTGGTCCATGGCCTCGCGCTCAATCTTCCGGTGCGCCTCCTCCTCTGTCATGTGCTCATACTGGATGAGGAGGCATTTCGCCCGGCTGACGAGACGGATTTCTTTCAGCTTATCTTTCAGCATCTGTTCCTGGGGAACCTGGCGGGAGAGGCGGATGTGCACCGCCTCCAGCATTTCCAGGCTCTGGTGGAAGAGGCGGCGCCCCATGGCGGTGGAGAAAACACAGACACCACTGCCTCTGAGGTGGGAAACGGCGTCCTCATACCGCTCCTGCGTGGTGACAAAGAGAACTCCGGCGGCGGTCTTTGACGCCTGCTTTGCCAGCTCATAGCCATCTCCGTCCATCAGGGGGGAGATGATGATCACGATGCTGAAGGCTTCGAATTCCAGGGCTTTCCAGCTTTCCCGCGCGCTCTCGCAGGTGGAGATCATACCCATCTGGGACTCCCGGATGAGGGAGAGATAGGACCGGGTTGTCTTCGGTCCGCTGGCGGATAGAAGGATTTTTTCCGGCCGATTGTTCATAGGATTCCTCCTTCGCTTTAGAGTCTGAAAAAGGAGCGCGTCATTTCATGTTCGTGGCCGTCGGCAGCCTCTCTGTATGCCTTCCACTCCCGCTTTTTCCACTTCATCCATACAGAGAGAAGGCTCTCCGGGAGGTTTCTCTGAATGAAAGAGCTCTCTGAGGCGAGATCCAGGGCTTCCCCCAGGGTTTTTGGAAGGCTTGCCGCGCTGCTTTCCCCCTTGAGAGCACTTTGCCTCTCCAGTACATAGCCCTTCCGGATGCCGTCCAGGCCTGCCCGGATGATCAGAGAAAGCGCCAGGTAGAAATTGCAGCTCGGATCGGGGGAGCGGAGCTCCATCCGGATCCGCTCCGGGCTGGAAGCCGGGATTCGGACACAGAAGGACCGTCTCTGATCGCCCCAGTCAATCCGGTCGGGAGCACCCATGGATCCCAGCCGCTCATAGGAGTTGGGAATCGGGTTCAGGAAGGCGGTCATCTCCGCCATATGGGACAGAATGCCGGCGATGAAGGCCTCCCCTTCCTTTGAGTGTTCCGGAACCGCCTGAAAGACATTTTTCCCGCCCCGGAGAAGGGAGAGGTTGATATGGAGGCCATTGCCATAATCATCGCGAAAGGGTTTCGGCATAAAGGAGGCGTAAGAGCCGTGCTGGGCACTCACTGCCTTGACAGCCATCCGGAAGGTCTGGAAATCATCCGCGGCCGAGAGCACGTCCGAGCAGCGGAAATCGATCTCGTTCTGACCGTGTCCAGCCTCATGGTGGGAACTGACAGGCCCAAGCCCCATCTCTTCCAGCGCCAGGCAGATGTCCCGGCGGATGTCTTCTCCTTTATCCAGGGGAGAGACATCGTGGAAGGATCCGAGATCAATGGGAACCCGCTCCGGATGCCCCTGCTCATCCATGCGGAAGAGTGTGAACTCACAGTCTGCGCCAGCGTTGATGATGTAGCCAAGGTCCACGGCCTCCTCCACAGTGGACCGAAGGAGGTTCCGGGTGGAGTAGACAGACTCCGCCCCATCATGGGTCCGGATGTCGCAGAGAAGGCGCATGACCCGGTCATGGGCAGGACGCCAGGGCAGGAGAGAGGCGGTGGAACTGTCCGGAACCAGAAACAGGTCCTCGTCTGATCCATCCTCAAAGCCTGCGATCTTTGAGGCATCTGTCGGAACGCCCTCCAGCAGGGCATTCTTCAGCCCGGAGGACATGATGGCCATGTTTCTGGGCTGGCCAAACAGGTCCGCGTAAGACAGCCGGATGAAGCGGACATCCTCCGCTTCCACGGTTTCCAGGAGTTCTCTCTGTGTCTGATCCAGCATGCTGGCTCCTTTACTCTCAATGATATATGGAAGGATCTCAGGATCTGCAGCAGGTAAATCCATGGATTCTCTGCATATCCTTTACCCTGAAATACTGCAGGACAAATCTTCCTGCTTGCGTGCAGCAAAATCCCCGACCCCGGCAGGGGCCGGGGATTCTGTGAAAATCGACAGCCAGTCGTATCTGAGCCAGCCATAGGATCAATTCAGCGATCCCATGTCCGGCAGCGCTTTGACTTGATTACTCGACCGTCACGGACTTGGCCAGGTTCCTCGGCTTGTCCACATCCAGACCTCTTGCCAGGCTCAGGTAGTAAGCCATGAGCTGCAGGGGGATGATGGCCGTGCTGGCGTTAAACAGCGGATCCAGGCCCGGTACATAGACCACAAAGCTGGCGGAATCCTCCAGATCATAGTGGCCGAAGGTGGTCAGACCCATGAGGTAGGCGCCGCGGCTCTTGACCTCCACGAGGTTGCTGATGGTCTTCTCATAGAGATCCTCCTGGGTCAGGACACCGACCACCAGTGTACCCGGTTCAATGAGGCTGATGGTCCCGTGCTTCAGCTCGCCGGCTGCGTAGCCTTCCGAGTGAATGTAGGTGATCTCCTTCATCTTCAGAGAACCTTCCAGGCAGATGGCATAGTCGAGTCCACGGCCGATGAAGTAGACGTTCTGGGCGCTGGAGTACTTGGCAGCAAACCACTGGATCCTTTCCTTGTTGTCCAGGGTCCTCTCCACAGCATTGGGGATCTGCTGCATGCTCTGGATCAGCGCGCTGTAACGGTCAAGGTTGATGATCCCCTTCTCATAGGCGGCCTGGACAGCCAGGAGATAGAGGATGATCAGCTGCGCGCTGTAGGCCTTGGTTGTCGCCACCGCGATCTCCGGGCCCGCGTAGGTGTAGAGGACATAGTCCGCTTCCCGGGCGATGGTGGAGCCCACGACGTTGACGATGGCCAGAGTCGGAATCCCGCGCTCCTTCGCAAGCCTGAGCGCTGCCAGGGTATCGGCAGTTTCCCCGGACTGGGAGACCACGGCGATCAGAGAGTACTCATCCAGGATCGGGTCGCGGTAGCGGAACTCAGAGGCCAGGTCCACATCCACCGGGATCCGGGCCAGCTTCTCAATCACATACTTGCCGGCCATCGCGGCATGCCAGGCGGAACCGCAGGCAGCAACGCCGATCCGGCGGACCGAGGAGAGGTCCAGCGGCGCGGAACCGGACTCTGAGGCGAGGTTGATCTGACCTTCCTTCAGGTAGGCATTCAGGGTGTCCCGGATGGCCTTGGGCTGCTCGTGGATCTCCTTCATCATGAAGTGCTCGAAGCCACCCTTTTCGGCAGCGTCCGCTTCCCACTCGATGGTGGTCGGCTCGATGCTGATCTCGTCGCCATCCAGGTTGTAGAAAGTGGCGCCGTCCGCGGTGAGGCGGGCCAGCTGCAGCTCACCCAGGTAGTAGACTTCCCTGGTGTGGGAGAGGATTGCAGGAACGTCAGAGGCCAGATAAGTACCGTCATCCTTGCTGCCGTTCTGCGTGACGCCAATGATCATCGGGCTGTCTTTTCTCGCGGCATAGATCTCTCCAGGATAGTCCTTGAACATGACAGCGAGCGCGTAGCTGCCGCGGATACGTACCAGGGCGTGGTTGATGGCGTCCACCGGCGTATGGAGGTACTTCTTGTAGTAGTAGTCGATCAGCTTGATGGCAACCTCTGTATCCGTCTCGGAATAGAAGGTATAGTTGTGCCGCATGAGCTTGGCCTTCAGCTCCTGGTAGTTCTCGATGATCCCGTTGTGGACGCCGATCACGTTTCCATCTTCGCTGGTATGAGGATGGGCGTTCAGCTCGGAGGGCTCCCCGTGGGTGGCCCAGCGGGTGTGTCCGATGCCGCAGAATCCGGGGACAGCCCGCCCCTCATCCGTCTTGCTGACCAGCATCGCCAGGCGGCCCTTTGCCTTGACGATCCTGGTCTCCCCGCTCACATCATCCCTGACGGCGATACCGGCAGAGTCATAACCGCGGTACTCCAGCTTCTTCAGTCCACCGAGGAGAATAGGCGCCGCCTGTTCACCGCCCTGCTTTCCTGCAAATCCTACAATTCCACACATATCTTTACTCCTTTGTAAGTGCTGCCTCCATCTCCCGTGTGTCTCAAGATGGGAGGATTTATGGGTTGCTGTATTTCCCGGGAAGCGCGGACGGTCCGTTTACAAATCCGGGAAAAGCTGCTGGCTGAGAATACATTTTACACGTCAGCAGGTATAAAGCAAACGAAAAAGCCTTCCTGGATCAGTGGCCAGAGCGCCTTTTCTGAAGCGCCGCTTTCAGAAAAGCGCGAAACAGTGGATGAGCTCTGGTCGGCCGTGACTTGAATTCAGGGTGGAACTGGACACCGACCGAAAAGCGCTCCCCCGGAAGCTCCATTGCTTCCACCAGATCCCCATCCGGGGACAGGCCGGAGAAAACCGCACCCTGCGCCTCAAAAGCCGCTCTGAAAGCATTGTTGAATTCATAGCGGTGGCGGTGACGCTCAAAGACCAGATCCGTCTGGTAGGCCGAATGGAGGATTGTACCATCCTTTACCCGACAGGGGTAAGCGCCAAGCCGCATGGTGCCGCCTTTGAGGTGGACTTTCTGCTGCTCCGGCATGAGGTCGATCACCTTGTTTCTGGAATTCGGAGAAAACTCTCCGGAATCCGCATCCTGAAGGCCCAGCTGGGAGCGGGCAAACCAGATGGCCAGGACCTGCATGCCGAGACAGATCCCAAAGATGGGAATCCCCATCTTTTCAGCTGCTCCGGCCGCAAGCACCATGCCCTCAATCCCCCGTTCCCCGAAGCCTCCGGGGATGAGGATTCCGTCCACGTTTTCGAGGCGCTCCAGTACATTTTCCACCGATAAGGTCCCGCTGTCCACCCAGTCAATCTCCAGATGAGCCCCGTTCTCCCAGGCCCCGCATTTCAGCGCTTCCACAATGGAGAGATAGGAGTCGTGAAGGGCGACGTACTTGCCGACCAGGGCGATTTTAACCTTCCCCTCCGCGTTCCGGATCCGGGCAAGACAGGCATCCCAGTCCCGCATCGAGAGCGGATGGGGAGCTTTCAGTCTGAGTCCCCTCAGGACGGCTTCCGGCAGCCCGGCCTCCTCCAGCATCACGGGCACCTCGTAGAGGTTCTCGACGTTGCGGTTCTCGATGACCGCGCTCTGATCGACATTGCAGAAAAGAGAGACTTTTCTGCGGATGCTTTCCGTGATGCGCTCCGGACTCCGGAGCACGATGATATCCGGAAAGATACCGAAAGACTGGAGCTCCCGGACAGAATGCTGGGTGGGCTTGCTCTTCAGCTCACTGGAAGACGCGAGATAGGGCACCAGGGTGACATGGATGAAAAGACAGTTTTCCCGGCCCATCTCACTCCGAAGCTGTCTGGCCGCTTCCAGGAAAGGCTGGGACTCGATGTCTCCGGTGGTCCCTCCGATCTCCGTCAGAACCAGGTCCACCCCCGGTTTCTTCTGAGCCTTGTAGAGAAAGGATTTGATTTCGTCGGTGATGTGGGGGATGACCTGGACAGTCTGCCCGAGATAGCCGCCTTCACGTTCTCTGTGAAGCACGTTCCAGTAGACCCGGCCGCTGGTGAGGTTGGAGTTCTGGTCCAGGTCCACATCGATGAAGCGCTCGTAGTGTCCGAGGTCCAGGTCTGTCTCGGCCCCATCCTCGGTCACAAAAACCTCGCCGTGCTGATAGGGGCTCATCGTCCCGGGATCCACATTCATGTAGGGGTCGAGTTTCTCGGCCTTCACCCCGAATCCCCGATCCTTCAGAAGCCGGCCCAGACTGGCCGCGGTGATGCCCTTGCCAAGTCCTGAGACAACACCGCCGGTGATGAAGATAAATTTGGCTGACATTTTCGCCTCCTCAAGAAGGGTAACGCAAAGCGAAATACAGGACAACAGTCCAGAAAAGACCCACACGGAACTCTCATGCTGCGCATTCGCAGCAGACCGCATCAGCCAGGCAAGGAGGATTCTCTATGCCTCCTGAATCTGGATGGTTGTTCCTGCCTCCCCCGCCAGGGCCATCCCGGCCAGGGAGAGGGTCGTGATGATGCCCCGCCTGCCTTTGCCGCTTCTGGCAAAGGCTGCGGCGGCTTCAACCTTCGGCCGCATGGTGCCTTCGGAAAACTCACCCGCCTCGATGAGCGCCTCCGCCTGCTCCGGACTCATCCGGGAAATATCCCGCTGCGTCTCCTGCCGATAGGAGACGGAGACATGGGGGACAGAGGTGGAGAGGAGGAGGACATCCGCTCCGAGATTTCTTGCCAGGAGGGAGGCTGTCAGGTCCTTCTCAATGATCGCCGCGGATCCACGAAGATCCAGGCCTTCAGGCAGGACGGGGATTCCGCCTCCGCCGGCCGCGATCACGATTGCGCCATGATCGATCAGCGCCTTGATGGCATCAAGCTCCACCACAGTTTCCGGAACCGGGGAGGGCACCACCCGGCGGAACTGCCCGTCTCTGAGCTTTTTCACCTGGTTTCCCAGGTCCTCCTCCAGGAGCGCCTCCTCCTCGGTCAGAATCTTTCCGATCTCCTTATTGGGCCGGTAGAAGGACGCATCATAGGGGCTCACCGAAACCTGGGTCAGGACTGTGGAGACCGTGATCTGAAGACCCATCCGGAGGCAGGCTGTCCGGATGGCGTTCTGAAGGTCATAGCCGATCAGCGCCTGACTCATGGCGCTGGCCACAGAGAGGGGAAATCTCTGGTAGGGCTTTCCCGGATCCGTACCGGCATCTGCTTTCATCGCCGTATAGATCACACCCGCCCAGTGGGAGTTGGAGAAGGTCAGCGCGATCTTCCAGCCCTCCCGGGCCAGACGGCTGATGGGGACAGCAGTCCTTCTCACCGCTTCATACTGTGCCTCCAGTGTCTCCCCAAGATCCCCGCGCCCGAGGGCAATCACCATTGTTTTCGCCATCATTTTCCGCCTTTCCTGAACTGCTGAAGCAGGAAGAACAAAGGCCTGCCTGGGCCCGGCAGCACCAGGCCTGAGCGAGACTTATTATAGCAAAAGGGAAAGGATGAGAAAAGCAATCCAAACCCAAAGAAAATGTAAAAAATAAAAATCAAGACACAAAAAGAAAAGTTTTAAGCAAATCCAGACCATGCATCAGATCCTGTCAGGGATTTCTGAAAGGTCCACGGGCTCCGCTCCTTCAAAGCTGCCGCGGGAGAGCACATCCAGGAGGGCTCTGGCAGTGTCGAGGGCGGTGATGACGGTGACCCCGCTTTCGATGGCAGCGCGACGGATCCGGAAACCGTCCGTCAGGGCGGAGGCTTCGCTCTTCGGCGTGTCGATGAAGAGATCAAGTTGATGCCCGAGACAGAGGTCCAGGACGTTGGGCGGCTCCTGGGAGGCGGTCCGAATCTGGAAGTTTGGAATCCCGGCATCGAGAAGGGCCCTGGAAGTACCGCGGGTGGCGAAGATGCGGTAGCCGAGCGCCTGAAGATTTCTGGCGATGGGCAGGATCTCCTCCTTGTCCTCGTCCCGGACCGAGATGACGCAGTTCCTTTTTTCAGGCAGGATGCCGGCGCCGAGAAAGGCCTTGCCCAGCGCTTCGTGAAACTCCCTCGAGATTCCCAGTACCTCCCCCGTAGACTTCATTTCAGGCCCCAGGGAGATATCCGCCCCGTCGAGCTTCTCAAAGGAGAAGACAGGCATCTTGACGGCAGAAAAGCCTGAATCTGCCTGAAGGCCGGATAGAAAGCCCATATCCCGGAGACGCAGCCCGGAGAGGACATGGACCGCCAGGTCCACGATGGGAATGCCACTGACTTTGGAGAGGAAGGGCACGGTCCGGGAGGAGCGGGGATTCACTTCGATCACGTAGACCGTCTCCCCGTCCGCAATAAACTGAATGTTGATCAGCCCTTTTACGTGGAGAGCCCTGGAGAGGGCGATGGTATCTTTTACAATCTCCTCCCGTACATGCTCGGAGATGTCCCGGGCCGGGTAGACGGAGATGGAGTCCCCGGAGTGGATGCCGGCTCTTTCGATGTGCTCCATAATGCCTGGAATGACGACGTCTGAGCCGTCTGAGACCGCATCCACCTCAAGCTCCCTTCCCGGGACATAGCGGTCGATCAGGATGGGATGCGCCCTGGAAGTCGGCCCCAGAGCAGTGACATAGTCCAGGACCTCCCGCTCATTCAGGGCGATCCGCATCCCCTGCCCGCCGAGCACGTAGGAGGGCCTGACCAGGACAGGAAATCCAAGGGCTTTTGCTTCTTTGACAGCACGCTCCGCAGAAAGAACCGTCCGACCTTCGGGGCGGCGGATCCCGGTCTTTTCCAGGATTTTGTCGAAAAGCGCCCGGTCCTCCGCCGCATCCACATCCTCAGGCGCTGTGCCCAGGATGGGCACAGCCATATCCTTCAGGGCTGAGATCAGAGAGATGGCCGTCTGGCCGCCGAACTCCGCCACGGCAAAGTCGGGTTTTTCGATCTCCACAACGGAGCGGACATCCTCCGCCGTCAGGGGTTCAAAGTAGAGCCGGTCGGCGGTATCAAAGTCCGTGGACACGGTCTCAGGGTTGTTGTTGATGATGATGGTAAAAAAGCCTTTCCTGCGGAAGGCAAGGACCGCGCGGACCGAGCAGTAGTCAAATTCAATGCCCTGTCCGATGCGGATGGGACCCGAGCCAAGAATCAGGACCTTTTTCCGGCTGCCATTCTCCGGAGCTGCCTCGTTCTCAAGGCCGTAGGAGCCATAAAAGTAGGGGGTCTCCGCGTCAAACTCCGAGGCGCAGGTGTCCACCATCTGAAAGGCAGCGCTGATCCCGCAGGCCTTTCGCAGGGAGAAAAGCTGATTCTCCGTCATCCCAAAGCAAGAGGAAAGGACCTGATCCGGAAAACCCAGGATCTTGCTCTCCCAGAGAAGCTTTTCCGTGGGCGCCTCCTCCCGAAGGCGCAGTTCCATTTTGACCAGGCTGTCGAGTCTGGACAGGAACCAGGCGTTGACGGCAGTGATCTTTGACAGGTCCGAGATACTGATGCCCCGCTTGAGGGCCTCCGCCAGAAGAAAGATCCGCCGATCGTCAGGCTCTCTCAGATCTGCCAGGAGCTCTCTGTCCGTGAGATCGGAGAAATCCGGGCTGAGAAGACTCTGGATGTTCAGATCCAGGGAGCGGAGCGCCTTCATCAGGGCGCTTTCAAAGTTCCTTCCGATGGCCATGACCTCTCCGGTGGCTTTCATCTGGGTCCCGAGATGCCGTACAGCCGTCCTGAACTTGTCAAAGGGAAGCCGGGGGATCTTGACCACGCAATAGTCGAGAACCGGCTCAAAGCAGGCAGTGGTCTTTCCGGTCACAAGGTTTCGGATCTCATCGAGCCGGTATCCCAGAGCCAGCTTCGTGCTCACGCGGGCGATGGGATATCCTGCCGCCTTGGAGGCCAGAGCCGAGGAGCGGGAGACCCGGGGATTGACCTCGATGACATAGTAGGAAAAACTGTTGGGATCCAGGGCGAACTGTACATTGCAGCCGCCGACAATCCCGAGCTCCCCGATGATGGAAAGGGCAGCGGAGCGGAGCATCTGATACTCCCTGTCCGTCAGCGTCTGGGGTGGAACCACGACGATGGAGTCCCCGGTGTGAATCCCCACCGGATCCAGGTTTTCCATGGCGGTTACCGTGATGGCATTGCCGCTTAAGTCCCGCATCACTTCAAACTCGATTTCCTTCCAGCCGGCGATGGACTTCTCCACCAGAACCTCCGACCTGGGAGACAGGCGAAGGCCCCGCTCCAGGATCTCCCGGCAGGAGCCTGGATCCTCCGCGATTCCGCCCCCGGTTCCGCCCAGGGTGAAGGCCGGACGCAAAACCACGGGATAACCGATCTCTGCGGCCACAGAAAGACCTTCCTCGAGTTCATGGACGATGCCGGATTGAGGCACCGGCTGCCTTAGCTTTTCCATGGTTTCCTTGAAAAGCGCCCGGTCTTCAGCCCTTTTGATGGAGTCTGTATGAACCCCCAGGAGGCGGACGCCGTACTTTTTCAGAATGCCTGCCTCCTCCAGGGCGACCGCAAGGTTCAGACCGGCCTGGCCGCCCATGGAGGCCAGGATGGAGTCCGGACGCTCAATCTGAAGGATCCGTTCCGCTGTCTTTACCGTGATGGGTTCGATGTAGACATGATCCGCGACGTTCCTGTCCGTCATGATGGTGGCCGGGTTCGGGTTCAGGAGCACGCTTTCGACGCCCTCCTCCCGGAGAACCCGGAGGGCCTGGGTTCCTGCGTAGTCAAACTCCGCAGCCTGGCCGATCACGATGGGACCGGAACCGATCAGAAGGGTTTTGTGGATGGATGGATCTCTCATGAAAAGCCTCCGACAAGGTCAAGAAAGCGGTCAAAGAGAAAGGCTGAGTCCAGGGGGCCCGGGCCTCCCTCCGGGTGAAACTGGACCGAGAGGATCTTCTTCCCCCTGTAGGACAGTCCTTCCACGGTCCTGTCATTCACATGCTCAAAGGAGACTGCCATGCCTTCCTTCAGGGAAGCGGGATCTACGGCATAGCCGTGGTTCTGTGCAGTCTGAAAGACACGGCCTGTCAGGATGTCTCTGACCGGGTGGTTGCCGCCCCGGTGCCCGTAGGGCAGGCGAAAGGTGTCCGATCCGGCTGCGAGGGCCAGGATCTGATGGCCGAGACAGATGGCGAGAATCGGGATCGAGGATTGGAAGAGCTTTCTGACCTCCCGGATAACCTCCGGGTTCTCTTTGGGATCCCCCGGCCCGTTGGAGAGGACAAGGCCGTCAAAATCAGCCTGGAGAAGCTCCTCCGCCGCTGTATCGGCCGGATAGACGCTGACCTGGCATCCCCGCCTTCGGAAGGCATTCACGATGTCACGCTTGACCCCGAGATCGAGGAGGGCGATCCTTCGCTTTTTATAGCGGGAAGCGTCAGAATCCCCGGAAAGGATTGGTTCATAGGTCTTCTGGACCTTCGCGCTGACGCGGGGGACAATCCGGCCCACTCGGTGGGTCTGGATTCGACGGAGAAGATCCTCCGGGATCTGCCCCGGCCCATCCGGGAGATGGGTGGTGATGCAGCCATTCATCGTCCCCTCCCGGCGCAGGCGCCGGGTGAGGGATCGGGTATCCACCCCTGTGAGGAGGGGGAGACCGGAGACCTTCAGGTAGTTCAGGAGCACGTTTTCAGACCGCCAGCTCCCCGGCTGCTGAGACAGCTCCCGGATGATGACTGCGTCAGGGCAGGGATGATCCGACTCCAGATCCGCTCCGTTAACCCCGGCGTTTCCGATGAGCGGCCAGGTCATACAGACGGCCTGGCCGGCATAGGAGGGGTCGGTGAAGACCTCCTGGTAGCCGGTCATGGATGTGTTGAAGACGATCTCCGAGAGGACCTCGCATTCTCCGAGCGGAGCTGTCCCCGGAAAGACCGTTCCATCCTCAAGAATCAGGTAAGCTTTCATGGATCTTCCC
>CADBUA010000094.1 GCA_902797665.1 uncultured Lachnospiraceae bacterium
AACAGAAAGAAAACAGACCCCCGGAGGCGCACCGCCTCCGGGGGTTAATCTGCGCGCGGCTGGAACGATCGGAAGGTCCTGTGCCTGAGGTTCCCAGGGGCTGGGAATGACGCTTTTGTCAAAGGCCTCCCGGATGAATCCCGGTAGATTCTGAGGGCTCCGGGGATAGAAAAAAGAGCGCAAAAAAGGGAACTGTCCAGTCGGTTTTGCGCCCTTGCGCCGAGCGTGAGAACACAGCAGAAAATAGAAAAATGGCCTGGCATCGCGCTGGCTGTCATGCTTCGGAGCGTGAGATTCCTGATGCCTGCTGCGGGCATAGGTGTAGACCTGGATGATTTTGTGTTTCCTGTTATAGAGAGGGGGATCTTGATGAAAAAAGGGCTGGTTTTGAGCGGGGGCGGGACCAAGGGGATTTATCAGTGCGGTGCGGTCTCCGCACTCCGGGAACTTGGCCGCTGGGACTTTGATGTCATCACCGGCACCTCCGTGGGTGCACTGAACGCTGCCATGCTGGTCCAGGGCGACTTTGATGCCATGAATGAGATGTATGAGAACCTGAAGGCCAGTCAGATCATCAGGGGGTATCTTCCGGGAGACCTGTCTCTCCGCGGAATTGTCAAGCAGTGGGGGAGAGTGAAAGAGACCCTGAATAAGTATCTGAAGGAGGAGGGACTGGACATCAGTCCCTTTCTTCAGATGGTCAGAAAGTATTACGACAGGGACCGTTTCTTTGCCTCTCCGATCGATTTCGGCTGCATCACCGTCACGGCAGCCGGACAGAAGCCTGTCTACGTGACCAAAGAGATGATGTGGGATCATGGGGAGGAATGGCTGGCAGCCTCCGCCTCCGCATATCCGGCCTTTCCGGTCAAGCGGATCGGCAGCGTAGAATACGTGGACGGGGGATATTTTGACAACTCCCCGATTGACTTTGCAATGCGCCTCGGGGCGGAGGAGATTCTGGCCATCGAGATGCATCTGGACCCGATCCATCCCCTGTATGTGGGAAAGCGCTATGTGACGATCATCCACCCCAGGGAGGAACTGTTCCGCCTTCTGGATTTCGACAAAGAGAAGCTCAGAAAGGGAAGAACCCTTGGATACAACGACACGATGAAGGCCTTCGGAGTTTTCTCAGGGGAAAAGTATACCTTCCGGCCCTTCGAGCTTCCGCCTGCCTTTGACCGTTTTTACCGGAAGCTGATGATGCTGGAGGAGAAAATCTGGATTGCCTCCCGGATGCTTGAAAAAGAGACGGCAGTCACGGACCTCCTCAAAAAGTGCCTGCGCAGGGATCAGCTCTCCTATGAAGACTACTTTTTCGGCTTCCTGGACGTGCTCATGTCCATCGCGGAGTATGACACGGCGAAAGTCTATGACTATGACAAGGTTTCGAAGACCCTCTCAGAACGTTTCCAGGCGCTGGACCACGCAATCTCCTCGAATCTTTTGAGAACCTCGGACTTCAGAAGCCATGACGGCGTGATCTCTGAGAAGACTTTCCTGGATTTTCTCCACGCGGACCTCCATGGGGAGCTGCAGAGCGATGTGCTTTTTGCCGCTGACCCCTTTGAGAAGGCCCTGGCAGACTTCACGGTCTGCGTAATCATGCACAGGGAGCTGAAGGAAGAAGAGGAGGTCTGAGAGATGGCGGACCTGCTTCCTCCTGACTCCGATCTCAGCCCGAAAGCGGCGCTTTCAGGAAGACTGCTTCTTTTGCCTGTGATCCCTTCTTCACGGGAAAACCGGTGAAACACCTGGCAGATTCGAATGGTTCCCGGTAAAAAGAAGGGGATCTGTCCGGCTGCAAGCACCTGCAGGCATTTGGCCGGGCGCAGGCTCCTGCACCTGTATAGAATGCAAATTTGTTTTTTGCTTTTGGGTTATATTACAACATATGGAGATAATCGAAAAAAGGCAAAATAATATAATATAGTACAGTATAGTATAAAACAATACAATACAGTACAGTACAGTACAGTACGGTATGGTAAAGTATAGCATAAGAAATGATATGATAAAATGCAATACTATACTATACTATATTATATAATGTTATGTTGCACGATACAATACGGAACCATACGTTTCCAACATGAGAAGAGACAGAGCGATGCTCTGCCTCTTCTCATTCGTGTTCTGCCAACCTT
>CADBUA010000095.1 GCA_902797665.1 uncultured Lachnospiraceae bacterium
GATCTTCGCATAGGCGGCCCCCAGGGTCTCATATCCATATTCCCCCGAAAGCGGATTCAGAAGATAAGCCCCCACAGAGGCGTCAAAATACTTTTCCTGCACCTCCTCCGGGAAGGCAGATCCATCATCGAGAAAGCTCAGCATCTCCTTGAGGCCGATGGCGATGATCTTCTTTGCCGCCTTCACGAGGCTCTGAAGGTCCTCTTTCCTGACGCCAAAAAGGAAGGCGGTCTCGGCCTTTCCCCCCTCCTCTTTGCCAGGAAGGGAGATCGCCGCGCCCAAAAGATCCCCGCCCTCAGAGACCAGAGAGAGACCGATCTCCTCCGCTCTTTCTGCCCGGGAGAGATACTCCTGAAGCTCCTCCGGATTCTCTATCGAGCATGCTTCCTCAAGCGCTTCCCTGGGAGCGGGAGAGGCGCTTTGATCGGAAAGTCGCTCCCTCTGGGTAAGGAAACGGTTCACCATAGAGCGGAGCTCCAGCTTTTTCATGAGCTCCAGTGCTTTGTCCGTATAGAGGGAAGCAGAATCCTCCCCCAGGGCGGCCGCCTGAAGATCCAACTGATAGGGAACATCACGGTCGATCAGGGCCAGCCTGTAGGACAGCTCCGCGTCCTCCCAATGCTCCCGGAGAGACTGAGATGCCTTGGGCGGCCTGATCTCGTCCACATGGTCGTGGGCATTCCCAATCGAGTGGTACTTCTCGATGATCTTCGTAGCAGTCTTCTCCCCCACCCCCGGGATGCCAGGGATGTTATCGGAGGGGTCCCCCATCAGGGCCTTGACATCCACAAACTCCTTCGGGCTGACCAGGTATTTCTCCTGGACATCCTTCGCCAGGTAATTCTCCACCTCCGTTCCGCCCTTTTTCGTCTTGGGGATCCGAATCATGGTGCTATCGGAAGCCAGCTGAAGCAGGTCCCGGTCTCCGGAGATGATCCGGACATCCAGGCCTGCCTCCTCACAGCTTTTGGAAACTGTTCCCAGAAGGTCATCCGCCTCATAGCCTTCCAGCGACATCAGAGGGACATTCATCGATTCCAGCACTTGCTTGATCAGCGGAACCTGCTCTCTCAGCTCATCCTGCATGGCATGTCGGGTCCCCTTGTATTCCGCGAACATCTTATGGCGGAAGGTGGGGGCGGGGAGATCAAAGGCCACCGCCAGATACTGAGCCTTCTCCTCGTCCAGAACCCTGAAGAGGATGTTGAGAAAGCCCAGGACCGCGTTTGTGTGGATTCCCTCACTGTTTGAGAGCAGGGGCAGCCCGAAAAAAGCCCGGTTCAGGATGCTGTGCCCGTCGATCAGTACGATTTTTTCTCTCTCCATAGAAATATCCTTCCTCCCCTGTCACGGCTCCTTCCAAAGCACCGCTCCGGCTTCCCCCGCCTGGGCAAAAGCCCCGGCAGACTCGGTCAGAGGCTCCGTCTCCGCCTCCTCGGCGACCTCGCCGGAGACGACATTGCCAAACAGTTCCATTGGCGCATCGGTGCTCTGCGTGCTGTCCGCTTTCCCGGTCACAGCGCCATTTTCCAGAACATCTTCCCAGAGTCCTTCAGTCTCCAGATGATTCCCGGCATTTTCCTCCCCCTCCGTCTCCGCGTGAAGATGCCTGGGAATCATCAGCCGATACCTCCCCGCGGGCGCAATGAAGAAGAGGGTCAGAAGCAGAACGCCCTCCGCCAGCAGGATCGTAACAGCCTCCAAAAGGCGCATGCTCCTCCTCCGCTGAAGCCCCACGCGGGACAGGGCCAGGGCATGGCTCAGTTTCTTTTTGAAATTGTAATCGCAATCGTCATCATTGTTTTTGAGGGTGTGATAGATCGCATAGTAAACCTGCAGCTGGTCATAACAGTTCCCGCAGCTTTCGACATGCTCGAGAAAGTCTGAGAGAACACGGTCCTCCAGCTGATCCTCGACGTAAGGCTTGATCAGTTTCTGCGCCATGAGGCAGTCCATGCTTTCCTTTCCTCCCCTCTTCAGACATCTACCCTGTAAGCCGCAGACTCCTCTCGCTGCGAGTCCGGGCGCAGGCTCCTCAGCCCGCATTGAATGTGCGCCTGGCCTTTGCTTCTGAGCTGGTTACCCACGCCCGGCGAGAAGCGGCCAAAAGGGACTTGACAGTTGCCAGATTTCTACCCAGTATAGCACCTCCCCTCTCAGGCGTCCAAAAGCAGCGCCTGATGCTTCATGGCGTAAAATACATACTGCTGAACGATACCGGCATCAGGGCCGAAAACGGGGAAGGGGTTCTCTCCGCCCAGGCGTTCAATGGCCCGTCCAATCCAGACATCCACCGGGGCACGGTTACAGCGCCCAAAGCCAAAGAGGGCGACACAGTCCGCCACCTTTGCGCCGACTCCGAGCACTTCCCTGAGGGCGGAGATCAGCTCCTCATCCGGGAGCCCAGACAGCGCCTGAAGATCCAGCCTTCCGCTGAAGACCCGGTCCACCGCATCCTTCACATAGGGTGCCCGGTAGCCGAGAGCGCATGCTCTGAGATCTTCCTCAGAGGCCCTGGAAAGCTCCTCTGCTGTCGGAAAGGCATAGATCTCCCCCTCCCCGGCAAGCTCTTCTGGCAGGTCCCTGATCGGATGCCCGTAGGAAAAACACAGGGTCTCCACGGCCCGGCTGATGGCAGGGATGTTCTTTCTCTGGGAGATCAGGAAGGTGATCAGCATCTCAAAGGGGTCCTGACGCAGGATACGCAGCCCCTCCCCTGCCCGGAGGGCCTTCGCAATGAACTCCCGTCCGGCCGGGCTGAGTTTCTCCGCCTCCCTGAAGCACCGCTCCCGGACGCATGCGTAGTCCCGGCCAAGGTCCAGGTAGGGGGAGACAATCCTCTCAAAGGCTCCCTCCCGGAGGGTGATC
Source organism: uncultured Lachnospiraceae bacterium (assembly GCA_902797665.1). Classification (GTDB taxonomy): domain Bacteria; phylum Bacillota; class Clostridia; order Lachnospirales; family Lachnospiraceae; genus Porcincola. The sequence continues at coordinate 2,869 of CADBUA010000095.1, forward strand.
TCAAAGACAGAGGCATTCATCTTCCTGATCCGAAAAAGCTCCTCCCCGCTGATGATCAGACTTCCCCGCTCAGAACTACGCCAGCGGAAGACCTGCCCACTCTCCTGGATCTTTTTCAGATCCATCTCATTCACAGTGATCGTAATCTTCATGCTTCCTCCATCCAGCATGCGGCTTTATTATGAAAAAGAGAGGAACTGTCCAGTTCGCTTTGCGCACTTGCTGTGCAAAGCGAGGCCATACAGTTCAAAAGAAAAAGGCCGGGCGCACATTGAATGCGGGCTGAGGAGCCTGCGCCTTTCCCTGTATCTGGACAGGAGCCTGCGACTGGACAGATACAAAAGAGAAAGGACTGCCGATCTCCATCGACAGTCCTATATACGCGTGCCGCGTATCGTCTCAGGCCGCGGTATATGCCCGCTCACCCCCAGTTTTCGCAGATTCTTACGCCCACATGCAGAGGCCAGATCAGAGACTGATCAGTTTCCACTCTCTGAGCCGCTTTCAATACTGTTCTCAGAACGATTCTCTGACACCGCCTCAGACACAGGCTCAAGTCTCCTCTGGACTTCCTCCTCCGGCAGTTCCGCCTCGATGTCAATTACCGCGTTGCCCTCGTTCTCCACCGATATCGCCTCGATCAGATCCCCGTTCCGGCTGAAGACCTGGTTGAGATTGACCTGGCTGCGGAAACGGACCTCGGAGTCCCCCTCGATCTGGAAGCGGACGCCGGTGACCCCCTGGTCCCTGCAGGCATCGCAGATGGCGTTGACAAAGGCATAGAGGACTGTCTCCGGCGCAGCGTTCGAGCCGGCCGGCACGTTGTTGACCGAAGCGCTGAAGTCAATGGTACAGATTCCATTCTTTATGGTCGCGCTGCGGACCAGCACACTCTCATCCACCACCGGCTGCAGGTTTCCATTCTGCGGCCCGTCGATGATCTGTTCTGCCACCAGGCGCTCGGTGATCAGATTGGTGGAGTAGTAGATGTTCCGCATCTCGAGCACAACCTTGTCCCCCGTTTCGTTTGAAAAATACAGGGGGATCTCAATGTAGCGGTAGGAGTTGATCGCGTTCCCATAGGGGATGATGAAGGTATCCGCCGTCATCGGTCCGATCAGCTCCCCATTTTTGGAGAGCGGCTGGCTGTCCACCGTAAAGCGGATCATATCTACACCGGGCATCTGCAGAAGTGTCCTGGAAAGCCCTGCCCGAAGCAGAACTTCATCCACGCTGGTGAGGCTCAGATACTCTGAGCTGAAATCGACATCAAGCTCGGAGATCCCGATGGTCGTGCTGTTGATCTTCACCTCCGCCGGGAGCACGGAGACCTCATCACTCTTCAGCGGCTTCCGAAAGGCCGAAAGAAGCTCCCGGAGAATCCCTTCAAAATCCTCGTGCTCCGGTGTGTAACTCTCCCGCACCAGCTCCGTTCCCGCACGGCTTTTGTAGAAGATTTTGTAGGTTCCATGCACCGGAACGGAGTCATCTTCATGCTTCGGCTGTGCCCGCTGGCAGCCCCAAAGCACGAGCGTCACGGCGAAAAGAGCAAAGGCCGCTGAAAAGAGTCCCTGCCGCCTGTCCTTGAAACTACTGTGCTCCATTTTCTTCCTCTGCCTTGGCTCCGCCCTTGTTCTTTAAAGGCGGCCTCTTTGAAATCCCCTGCTCCTTCTTTTTCTTCTGCCGGAATCCCTGCCTCTTCCTGGGGTTCTCCGGCCGTGTTTCCACCGTGTACTTCAGCGGGATCCGCAGATTGAAAGTGGTTCCCTCCCCTTCCCGGGAGTAGACGCGGATCGCTCCATGGTGCATCAGCACCGCCGACTTTGTGATGGCCAGACCGAGGCCTGTTCCGCCGATCTCCCTGGAATGGGACTTGTCAACCCGGTAGAAGCGGTCAAAGACCATCTCCTGGTCCTTGCCCGGAATTCCGATACCGGAGTCTTCCACCTTCACATAAAAATAGACGTTGTCAACATTCAGCGATACATGGACCCAGCCGTTTTCCTTATTGTACTTGATTCCGTTCTCAATCAGGTTGGAAATGGCCAGCGTCAGCTTCGTCTGGTCCACCTGCGCAATGATCGGCTTAAAGCTCTCCAGGGTGATCTCGATGCCCTGCTTGGCCGCGATGGGTCTCAGGCGCTTCAGAATCAGGCCGATCAGATCATTGATGTTGATCTCCTCGATATGGATATCCGGGGAAGTGCGGTCCATCTTCACCAGTTCCAGGAGGTCGTTGATGATCTTGTTCTCCCGATCGATCTCTTCTCCGATATCCGTCATGAAATCGCGGTAAATCTCATTGGGAACCTCCCCGACCTCCGCCTGCTGAACCAGGGAGTCCGAGAGGACCTTCATCGAGGTCATCGGTGTCCGAAGCTCATGGGAGACGTTGGAGACAAATTCCTGGCGGGACTCCTCCTGGGCCTGCAGATGATGGCGCATCCGGTTATAGGCTTTGGCCAGCATCTCTGTCTCCGTGTAGTCTGGCATGGAGATATCCTCCTCCAGAAAGTCGGACCCGGAGTTCAGATACTGGGTCACCTTTCCGAAGGGCCGGACCAGCATGCGGGAGGCATAAAGGGCCGCCCCGATGATGATGGCCGTGATCACCAGCTGAAGGAGCAGGACGGTGCTCGACAGCCTGCGCTTTCCCTCGATGATGTCCGAGGTCGGCACGGAGATGATGAAGGCCCCGCGGACCTCCCTGGAACTTCCTTCCTGGATCGGCGTGACCACCTCAATAAAGTCATCCGTCCCGGTGTAGTAGTCCTTGTCGCTGCCCTGAAAACACTCGATGAGCTCCCGGGCCACGATAATCTTCCCTTCATCGATCCCGTAGGTATCGCGGATGATCCGGAATTCGTCATTCACCACAATCACCCGGCCCTGGTAGAGGCCTCCCAGCTGATCCAGCTCCGACTCGATCATGTCGGAAGTCTGGCTGTTCAGATACCCACTCTCAATCAGATCACTCGCGATCATCCGGCACTGGGACCTGATCAGGGACGCACGCTGGGATACGGCCTGCTTCTCATAGTTCTGCAGGATGCCCATCTTCATGAGTCCCAGTGGCACAAGACCAACCAGAAGCAGAATGATCAGCATGAGAAAGCGCATGCTCTTCGCTGCTCTCTTGATTCTATCTGTCATGTTCACCCTGTGTTTCTTTTTTACAGAGTCTGGCGCGGCGAGGTCTCCCCGCCGCGCCGGACTCAGTTCTCTGTAAACTGACCCCCAAAATCCAGGGCTTCTGCCCGCTCGCGCCTTCCTCACAGAC
>CADBUA010000096.1 GCA_902797665.1 uncultured Lachnospiraceae bacterium
ATCTCTTTGGAACATCTGGCAAAAGCGAATGTTTTCCGGCATAAAAAAACCGTCTGCCATGAAGGACATGAGCAGGCGGTATTTTTTCTTCTGAAGTGATCCACATTTATGCGCGTTCCACTTTGCCCGATCTCAGGCAAGATGTGCAGACATACATTTTCTGGTGTGTACCATTTACGTTGCACGTGACACGCTTGATGTTCGACTTCCACATATGATTGGTCCTTCTGTGGGAGTGGCTGACATTGCATCCGAAATGCGCGCCTTTTCCGCAGACTTCACACTTGGCCATCCTGAGCACCTCCTTCTGACTCAAATTCACCCTGATCACAGTTCCAGAAACCGGTCTCCTAGATGATATCGCTGAATTAACGAGGGCAGGAAATACGAACACAATGGATTCTCTTCTGCCTCCGCTTTGAATCGTGACTCAAACGACCACTTTTTGGCGGGAAACCTACAACCTCTGGGTACAATGCTGGCGCGGTTTTTTGCCGCGACTGTAGTATTCTATCAGAACAGGAAACTGAATGCAAGAGAAATTTGTGTTTCATTTTGTGCTTGAGTCTGCTAAAATGGTCCATGATCTTTCTATACGGGGGCGCATTTTGTGCCTGTTCGAGCCTAAGATTCAGCGAAATCTCAGCTGAATCAGCTTACGGGTTATATGAAGGCCCTATCTCCGCGGAAAGGGGAATTGTCCTGACGCGGAGGTGCCGTGTCTTAGGCGCGGCATAGAACCCGAGGGGATTCGGGGGAGTATCTGTGAGGGGGAACGCGCCACCGGGTTTTGTCCCGAGGCTTGGTGAGGAGGAACCGTATGAGCGTGCGAATGAGCAACAAACTGGGTTCGATCGTCATTGATACGAATGTTATAGCGACCTATGCGGGGTCCGTGGCTGTCGAATGCTTTGGAATTGTCGGAATGGCCGTGGTCAGCATGAAGGATGGCTTTGTGAACCTGCTTGGCCGCGAGAACCTGAGCCAGGGGATTTCTGTTCGTCTGCGGGACAAAAAGATTACCGTGGATTTCCATGTCATCGTCTCCTACGGGGTCAGCATTTCCGCAGTGTCAGAAAACCTGGTCAGCAACGTGAAGTACAAGCTGGAAGCCTTCACGGGAATGGAAGTGGAAAAGATCAATATTTTCGTAGAGGGAGTGCGTGTCATCGACTGAGGAGGAAAGCGCTTTGAAGGAGAGCTGTTTACCGGGAGAGTTTGTTTTTCGCATTTCTCAGCTTTCCCTGGGAACGTTGTCTCAGAGCCGATCAGATGCAGGCGCTTTTGACATGGAGGTTGTCAGACTTTGGATACAAATGTAGTAGATGCGCAGCTCATGGCGAGAATGTTTCTTGCTGGAGCAAAAAATCTGGAATCTAAGAAGGAGTGGATCAACGAACTGAATGTGTTCCCAGTCCCCGACGGGGATACCGGGACGAACATGACCCTGACGATCATGTCAGCCGCACAGGAAGTTCGTCAGGTGAGCCCGCTCACCGTGGAGCTGGTCTCCAAGGCCATCTCATCCGGATCCCTCCGGGGCGCCAGGGGCAATTCCGGCGTCATCTTATCCCAGCTGTTCCGCGGATGCAGCAAGATCTGGAGAAATGAAACCGAGATCACACCGGAAAACACGGTGGCTGCGTTCCAGAAGGCTGTGGAAACAGCCTATAAGGCTGTCATGAAACCGAAGGAAGGGACGATCCTTACGGTCGCCAAGGGCGGGGCTCAGAGGGCGAAGGAACTGGTGGAGGCAAACCCGAAGATCAGCCTGGAGACCCTCCTCCGTGAGACCATCAAGTCCATGGAGGAAGTCCTGGACAAGACACCGGATATGCTTCCGGTCCTGAAGGAGGCTGGCGTCGTGGACTCCGGCGGCCAGGGACTTGTCCAGATCATGAAGGGGCTTCTGAACGGCTATCTCGGGATCGAGGAGATCGAGCCGGAGGAGGAGGAGATCCGCAGGTATGCCTACCGGGTCGAGTTTATCCTCAAAAACAAAGAGCACATCTCGGTGGAGGACCGCCTGAGCTTCGTGAAGTTCCTGGAGGAAGCCGGGGGGAACTGCGCGGCCATCCGCTGTGACACGGGGCTCAAGATTTACCTGAATACCGATGATCCGGGTGCGGTTCTCACCAGTGCCCTGAACTACGGTTATCTGTCCAGGATCCATGTGATCAACAATACGGAGCGGCCGGACTATCCGCTTCACCTCTTTGAGAAGGAGGAGCTGGAGAACGCCATGCAGGATCCGGAAGCGGATCTGGAGAACGAGATCGCTCCGGCTGAGACGGAGGGGGAGGAGCTTCCGGAGGAGAGTTCCGGCAGTTTTCTCAATAAAACCCACAAGGAGGTCGGTTTCATTGCCGTGTCCATCGGCAGCGGCCTTGGGGATATCTTCAGAGATCTGGGTGCAGACTACCTGATCGAGGGCGGACAGACCATGAATCCCTCCACCCAGGATATTATGACGGCAGTTGATCATGTCGACGCGGACACGATCTTTATCCTGCCCAACAATAAGAACATCATCCTGGCGGCGCAGCAGGCACAGAACCTGATCTCAGGAAAGAAGATCATTGTTGTGCCAACAAAGACGATTCCCCAGGGAATCACAGCGCTGATCAATTACCTGCCGGATAAGAGCCCGGAGGAGAATGAGGCCGCGATGCGGGAGGAGATTCGTTCCGTGAAGACGGTGGAGCTCACCTATGCGGTCCGTGATACCAAGATCCAGGACACCACGATCCACTCCGGCGACATCATGGGCGTGGGGGATCATGGAATTATGGCGGCGGGAAAGGAGATCGATGACACTGCGATCGCTTCCCTTGAGAAGATGGTGGACGATCAGTCGGAGCTGATCTCGGTTTACTTTGGCAGTGAGAGGAGCGCCCAGGACGCCGAGCTGCTCGCCGGCCGGATCCGGAAGAGCTTCCCGAATTGTGAAGTGGAAGTCAGTTCCGGCGGCCAGCCGATCTACTACTACATCATTTCGGTGGAGTAAGGACTTTTGACTTTGTTCTGCCCCGGAAGGCATGAGCCTTCCGGGGCATTTACCGTTGAAATACCTGGCATTCAGATGATTTCCTGGTATAGCGGGGACAAAGCCCGATACAGACGCGTTTTTGGAGGGAAAAGATGCTGGAGACAGCGGATCTGACAGAGATTAAGGGAATCGGGCCGAAGTCTGCCCAGAATTTTGCCCGCGCGGGGATTCACACCGTCGGGGACCTGGTTCGTTTCTATCCCCGCTCTTATGATGCCTTTGAGGACCCGGTGCCCGCCAGTGAGCTCTCGGAGAAGGATGAAGGGCACAGAAGAGCGGTCCGGGGGAAAGTGGAGGATGTTCTGAAGGTCCGCTATGTAAAAAAGAACTATGCGCTGGTGACCGGGCAGATTGCCGGGGAGGATGGCGCTCTCCTCCATCTGGTCTGGTTTAACATGCCCTACCTGAAAAACCAGCTCAAGCCCGGCCAGGAGTTTATCTTCCGGGGGCAGATCCACCAAAAGGGAAAGCAGCTGAGCCTGGAGATGCCCAAAATATACAGTGTCTCGGACTACACCGCCCTCCAGAGAACGCTTCAGCCGGTCTATCCGCTGACGCAGGGACTCACAGAGAACGCGCTCCGGAAAGCCTTGAAGGAGGTCTTTTACGGGGAGAGACCGCTACGCCTTCAGGCAGATCCCCTGCCGGATGATCTGCTGAAGAAATACAGGCTCTGTCCCTTTCAGAAGGCGGCTGAAACCATCCATTTCCCGGAAGATCAGGACAGTGTGAAGGCGGCCAGGGGTCGTTTTGTTTTTGACGAGTTCTTCACCTTCTCTCTGATGCTGCAGATGCTTCGGGAAAGGCGGATGGGGGAGGAGAAGGCTTACCCGCTCCCTGAGAGCAAAGGGGCGGAGATGGCGCTGAAAGCCCTTCCCTATGAGCTGACCCAGGC
>CADBUA010000097.1 GCA_902797665.1 uncultured Lachnospiraceae bacterium
GAGACACATGAAGAGGAACAGAAAGTAAGAAGTATAAATTTGGAAGTAAGAGCAAAAAGATGAAAGAGATAGTCAGCAAATAATAAAAAATAGATTTATGAACTAAAAGATGAAATATTAAGAAGAAATAAGAAATACATAACGGCAAATATAAAATAGGAAATAGAAAGCAAGAAATAGAAAATAAGAAATAGAGAATAAGAGATAGAAAAAGAAATAGAAATATTAAAAAGGCAACTGGCCAGTCAGCTTTGGCTGCTTGTCGCGAGCCTGGTAAACCAGAGGAAAAGCAAAGCCTGGGCGCATATTCCATGCGGGCACAGGAGCCTGCGCCCGGCCTTACAGCTGAAGGCGTTTGCGACTGGACAGCTACGAAGAAAGCAGGGCGTGAAAAAACAAGGAGGAAGGACATGATTCGCAGGGAAATGACGCATACCAGAGAGCACATGCGGGATGGGAGAGGAACCGTCACCATCCACGATGTTCTGACCAAGGAGGAGATGACGGAGGCGGGGATTGGCAGGCTTTATTCCCGCATGGTTCTGCCGCCGGGCGCGAGCATCGGCTTTCATGAGCACAGTGGGGAGACCGAGCCCTTCTATATCCTGAAGGGGGAAGGGGACTTCATCGACAACGATCATGTAAAAACTCACGTGACTGCCGGCGATGTATGTCTCATCAAGCCGGGCGAGGGGCACAGTATCGAGAACAACGGGGACAGTGACCTGGAGTTTATGGCTTTGATCTATAACTGCTGAGTCATCTGGAGGCCATGGCAAAGATGGATAACGGCTGAACGATCTTCAGGATGGCGCAGATCCCTGATTCTGAATGTGTCTTTCCATAATCAGTCAGGAGAAAAGAGGCGGCAAAGCAGGTTGCTTTGCCGCCTCTTTCCTTTGTCTTTACACCATATCTACAGACAATCTACAGATGATCCTGCCAGTAAACTGTCTGAAGCAAGCGTCTGTACAGTTACCAGAAACATCACATATGATTTGCTGTGCCTGGTAAGATAGCAGATTTGGTGCCTTTTTCTTTTTGTGTGTTTGTGAGCGTTTGCCTTCAGCCTTTTCTCAGTCTTTCACGGACTTCATGAAAGAGCTGATGATCAGGAAAAGGTCCGCTGCCAGATAGAAGGCAATGGCCGCGACGGACACATAGAAGACCTGCCAGCCAGCCTGGTTCTGGGAGTTGTAGGAGAAGAGGCCGGAAGCCAGAAGCACACGCTCCATCAGAATGTTCCCGATGGCGAAGACGAAGAGCACGATGGCGCCGATCTGGCAGATGGTGCTGAGGACGCTGTAGTTCTTCTTCCCGAAAGCGGACAGGCAGGCTAAAGCAGCCGCAATGCCGGAATAGAGGAGCGTCTGATTCAGGTTGCTGAGCGAGTAGGCGGAATTCATGCGGCTGCAGTAGACCGTAACCGCGAGTCCAACCAGCCCCAGGATGGCCGCGAGGATGCCGAAGATCGGTCCTGCTGCCTTTTTCTTCTTTTCATTTGACATTTGTTAGAACCTCCTTTATGGAACAGGATCCCTGGGTCCGCCCATGGAGCGGACCCTTTCCGCGTTTTCGGAATCTGTCATTTCTTCCAACTTCGGGACCCTTAGGATTTGCCAGGTGCTTCAGCGGGCGATACCGGCTCGCGCTGTCTATCATATATTTCCGCTCGAGGGTATCGCGTACAGTCTGTGACGGAGATCATGTCAGGCTTCTGCCGGGCTTTCCTTCTTCTTTTTGAAGAGAGAGATCAGGTAAAGGAGCAGGAACAGAAGGGACAGAATGGCTGTCGCACAGATAGCTGCCATGTAAGCCTGCCTCCACCAGGTCATCTGCTGCTCGATTCTGGTTGTGGAGTTGTAACGGTTCATCAGGTTGCTGCGGCTCATGGCGTAGAGGATCTTGTGCGCGGAGCTCTTGATTGCCATCTGAGCGCTGGCATCCCCCAGGAAAAGATCTCTGCTCACAGAGGTCCCGTCGGACTGGCTGGCGAAGGTGCTGCAGTTCTCCAACGTGGTGGTTCCGTAGAAGCCGGAGATTCCGCGGGTGTCGTAGCAGGTGGCTCCGGAAGTCAGGACCGCGCCGTAGAGGTCGGTGTCATCATAGATATCGGTGACGGCATAGCCCTTGAAGCCCCACTCAGTCTGCAGGATATCAGTCATCAGGCCGATCGAGGAGGTGCACTCCACCGGGCCGATCTTGCTGAAGGAGACCATCAGGCCGAGCATCCCGGCGTTCTCCTCGTCCGTGTCGTACTTGGTCGCCTCAAAGGCATACTGGTAAGCGCGGAGCTCAATCTCTCTGGCTCTCTGCTCTGTCATGTAGGGCGAGATTCCGCTTCGGTTGGTCTCCTGGTCGTTGAAGGCATAGTGCTTGGGTGCTGCGATCAGGCCGTATTTGAGGGCGCCGATGGCAAATTCCATGCCTGCGACACCAGTCAGGATCGGGTCTTCACTGTAGTACTCGCCGTTGCGGCCGTTGTAAGCGTGGCGGTGGGTATTCATACCCGGGCCCCAGAGGATGGCGATGCCGGTGAAGAGGGACTCCTCGCCGATGAATTCACCGAGCTCTCTGCAGAGATCCGGATTGAAGGTTGAGGCGGTCAAAGGTGAGCTTCCGAAAATCTCCGGATGCCAGTTGCCGTTGATATCATCCGGGGAAATGTTCCAGGGAGCGCCCGGATCCTTGGAAGCATTCAGGTTGACAGCCACACCGTTGCCTGCGTTCTCAGTCAGGAAGGTCTCCACAGTCCCGATCGACTCGATGCCCGGGATGCTGGGACCGCCGAAGGTGGTCAGGTACTGGGCCTGCTCCAGGGTCACTTTGTCAAGGAGCTCAGACCACCTGGGATCGTCATAGTCGCTTCCGTACATCTCGTAGAACATCAGATCGCTGTCCTGGCCCCACTTGATGGAGGAGGTGTCATCGTCGGTCTTGATGGTGTAGTACTTGCCATTCAGAAGGTCGATCAGCTCCTGATTGGTCAGGGTCAGATCGCTGTAAGTCTTCGGGAAGGTTGCTTCCCAGTCGCTGCGGGAGAGATAGGTGACCTCTCCGTCCTGGAAATGGTTCCAGTCCGCGTAATCGAGGTGATTGGAGATCTTCGCGCCGGTATTGGACACGGAGAAAGCGGTGCGCTGGAGGAAGTCCTCGTCGATCTCGACCTGAACTGCCGCATCCTCAAAGCCTTCGCCGGAGAGATCCTTCTTGTCGATGCCAGCTTTCAGCATCATGCTGTTCAGCGCCTCGTGAGCGCCGTTGCCGACTGCGAAGCAGTAAGTTCCCGGATCCAGGATATAGGTCCCGAAGGTCCCGTCGCCGTTGTCATAGCTCGCGTCATAGGAAGCGATGTACTGCAGGTCCACCTTGACCGGAATGCTGGCGGACTCGCCAGGCTGAAGGACCTCAGACTTTTCAAAGTTCAGAAGCTGCACTGCGGACTTCTCGATCCCGCCGGCGGTGTAGGGGGCCTGACCGTAGATCTGGACAGAAGTCTTGCCGGCGGTATCGCCGGTGTTGGTTACCTTTACGTTGAAGGTTGCGTAGGCGTTTTCCAGGTCTCCCTCCGCTTCGAAGATGGGATCGCCTTCGATCACGCGGTCGAAAGTGGTGTAGGAATCGCCGTAGCCGAAGCCATAGACGACTTCGTCGTCATAGTTCCAGCCCTGATCAGATGCATAGGCGCCAGCTTTGGAGTCTGCGTTGCCCTGACCCAGGACGGAGTCATAGTAGCGGGTCTCATAGTAGCGGTAGCCGACATAGATGCCTTCGGCTTCCATCAGGTAGGTGCCGACCGTGCCGCCGAACGCGCCGCCGCCGCGGGTAATGACATCCTCTGCGTTGGCATACTGGAAGAGGCCCATGTTCTGCATGGCCGGAGCGGACATGTTGTAGGTCGGGAAGATATCGAAGAGGCCGCCGGACGGGCTCACCTTGCCGGAGAGGATGTCCGCGATGCCCAGGAGGCCGTAGCAGCCCGGGTTGCCGATCCAGAGGATGGAGTCGATCTCTTCATCCTCTTTCAGGTCCTTGATCTCCACTGCGGAGGAAGTGTTGAGGAGGACGATGACGTTGTCTGAAGCTTCCTTGGCCAGGTTGATCGCATCCCACTCATCCGGGGAGATGGCCAGAGGTTCTGTCATATCTGTGCCTTCCGCAACCCCGCCCGGAAGGAAGTCGGTGGATTCAGAGGTCGGACGGGAGATCACAACGATGGCCGCGTCGGAATAGTCCGCGAAGCTGTCCTTGTAGTTCGGATTCACAGCAGCGATCTCATCGAGGGAGGGTTCTTTGGGATCGTAGCTGTTGCTGGCACCCTCGTTCTCACAGAGAAGATAAGCTTCCTGCTGGTTGATGCTTTTGTAGATTTCGCTCATCGTCGGGTTCACGCTGAAGCCAGCCCCGTCGAAATCAAACTCATCGCCGGTCCAATCGGAGAGGGTCGCGCCGCGGGTGACCTCACCGGTCTGCCAGTTGTTGTTCATGGCATAGGACATCGTGTGGGCGAAGTCGGTGCGGTTCTGGGAGAGTGCCTGCTCCAGGGAGATGTAGGGGCCCCAGGCCTTGACACCGAAGGATGAGCCGATGATGGTCACGTGAGAACGGATTCCGAAAAGGGAGACCGCGGATCCGGCTTTCAGGGGCAGGCCCTGGTCTTTTTCCCTGCTGTTTTTCAGAAGAACAGCGCCCTCAGATGCCTGTCTGCGGTTCAGGTCAATGGCCTTCTGGATCAGGGCGTGGGAGTTTCCGCTTCCGTCCTCATTCAGGACATCATCGGAGGGTTTGAACTTGTCATACAGAGGGTCGTCTGCAGTACTCTCTGAGACGAACACCTCACTCTGGGTGCCGAGTGCTGTGTCGATTGTGGCGGCGAAGCCTTCCAGGATTCCTCCCAGGACCAGGGACAGCGCGCAGAGAAACGCGAAAATGCTTGAAATTCCGCGGAAGACACCTGTCTTCTTGCTCATCAATAGTTCCTCCTTCTTTTGACGGCTTCAGGGGAAGCCTTTGTGGGTGAAACACTCAGGGGTGACTGGCCTTATGGCCTCCTTTCGGGCAGGCGGTCGGCCATGCCCGGAAAGAATTCATTGTTCAGGGTCGAGGGCCTGAAGCTTCCATAGACGTCAAAGTCTTTATAGGCCCTGGACATCCGCCATGGTTCTGTATTTCTCCATGGCTTCTTCCTGGCTCATTCCGCCTTCGATGGCTGACTTCCGGACCGCGTTGACTTTCTGGATCTCCTTCATCTTTTCGCCGTCCAGGAGATAACCCCTCATGGCGATCAGCGTGGCGCCCCAGGCAATCAGCGGGATGATGCAGAAGAGGACCAGGACTACTTTGTTCATGCCGGCGGTGTAAGGCGTCTCCGCGGTTGGCAGGGCGCTGAGCCCGATGGTGGAGACCGCGATGCCGACGACAGTGGCGGACAGGGACGAGACCAGCTTATCTACCAGTGAGAACATCGTTCCCATGATGCCCGGGATATATTTCCCGGAGCGGTAGGTCTCATAGTCAGAGCAGTCCGCGACCATGGGGATCGGCATATCAGCCGTCGCATAGTAGGCGCCGTAACCGATGCCGAAGAGCAGGATGAACAGTATCGTGTAGAGGTTCAGGGAAAGACCCTTGTCTCCGAAGAGGCTGAGGTTCCTGGCCGGATCTCCTGCCTTCCAGGAGAGAAGAAGGACCAGGACACCCAGGTAGCAGACAAAGGCGACAGACACATAGCGGAGGAGAGACGCCTTCTGCCCCTTCTTCTGGGAGGTTCTTACCGTCAGAAGGAAGAAGGGGACCGAGCATACATAGCCGATGACCATCATCGGGAGGTAAAGTCCGTCGTAGTTGCCCATCATGGAGCCGTAAAGCATGCAGAGGACGGTGGTGTTGGTCGCGATGGACAGCGCCAGTTTGCAGCCTGCCCCGGCGACCATCAGCCGCTGCATGGGCTGATTGTTTCTGAGGGTCTCGATGTATTCGGAAAACCTGATCTTCTGTACTTCCTTGCCGCCGATGCCAAAGTACCTGGGCTGATCCTTCTCCCAGATGCCAATGACCGCGAGGATGGTCAGGACGATGGACAGGCCAATGCCGACCGGAGCCAGGACACGGTAAAAAGCAGGGCTCGAGTAGTCCGCCACGTTGGCGCGGATGATCGGCGCCAGGAACTGCATCACGCCCATCCCCAGGAGACTGCCGACGGTGTTGAAGATCGTAAAGAGAGGTCTCTGATTGGGGTCATTGGTCAGGACCGTGGTCCCGGACCTGGTGCAGGAAGTCTGGAAGGTGTAGCCGATGACCCAGACCGCGTACAGACCGACGAAGGCGATATAGCGAAAAGCAACCATGGAGGCCGGGATGAAGGGGGTCGCCAGGTAAAGTAGAAGGACCGAGACGGCCATGATCAGGTTGCCGAGGACCATGAAGGGACGGAACTTTCCGAACCTCCCATTTGTCCGGTCAATCAAGGCACCGATGATCGGGTCTGTGACTGCGTCGAAGAGACGCATGCCTGTGACCATGATCGAGGCGAAAAGGATCCCCAGTGACAGGACGTTTGAACCGAACGTCGCGATGTAGGAGAGCACCAGGACAAAGTAGACATTGCTGGCGCCGTTGTTCAGCGGAAAGAGCATCAGCTGATAGGGCTTTGCCCGATTCAGCTGTTCTCCCGCCTGCTTTTTCTCACTCATTTTTTCCTCCTGAGCAGCAGCTCAACAAA
>CADBUA010000098.1 GCA_902797665.1 uncultured Lachnospiraceae bacterium
TCCGCGACCATGTTCTCCCACTCCGCCCCGATGGCATTGGGGTTAAAATCAGGCTTGCTGACCATAGCCAGGATTTTGCCGGTGGAGGGCTCGATCGCCACCACGGCCCCTCGATAGGAACCGAGTGCGTAGTAGGCAGTCTGCTGCAGCTGCTCATCCAGGGTCACCACCACCTTGTCCCCCTGGACCTTGGTTCCCTCATCCTCTTTACGGATCTGTTCCAGAAGGCTGCTGTGGGAGGTCAGAAGATCATAGTTCAAGGATGCCTCCAGGCCGGCTTTTCCATTGCTGGCGTAGCCGATCACATGGGCAAAGATGTTCTCATAGGGGTAGCTGCGGGTTTCCCTGCCTTCCCCGTCCACATTTGTCAGCGCCAGCACCGCGCCGCTGTCGGTCACAATGCTGCCTCGGATCACATTTCCGGAACTCCGCTCCTGCTTGGTGTTATAGGGACTCGCGTTCAGGTCCGCCCGCCTGAAGACCTCCAGGTAAACGAGATACCCAATCAGCAGCATGAAGAGAGCAACCGCAGTGTAGGTGATGATCACCAGCTCCGTGTTGTGCCTCCGGGAGGAAGGCCCTCTCCCCGCGTCATTCAGGTCAATGTGCCTGACCGCGGAATCGTGCCTGCCTCTTCCCGTACGTCTCTCCATACCTCTCCTCCTCCCGCACCTCATCACTGCGGAGCATGTATAGGCCCTGCACAATCGCAAACATAAGCAAGGTGCTCAGAACAGAGCTCCCACCGTAGCTGACCAGGGGCAGCGTCACACCGGTCATCGGGATCAGCTTGATGCCGCCGCCGATGGTCAGGAAGACCTGGGTGAGGAAAGTAACCCCCAGCCCCAGCGCAGCCAGGCGGTAGAATCGATTGTCCAGCTTCATCGCGATATTGACAAACATGATGAACACGGCCATGAAGACCAGAATCAGGCAGATGCCGAAAATCCCGCCCAGCTCCTCCAGAATCGCCGAGAACATGAAATCCTCCTCGACGAAGGGGATCGCCCCGGGTGACCCGTTCAAAAGTCCCGTCCCAAACCAGCCTCCCGCGGCAATGGCAAAGAGGGACTGGCAGATCTGATAGCCAGATCCTGCGTAGTCCGCGAAGGGATCCCGCCAGATCTGGACCCTGACCCGGACATGGGAGAACAGAAAGTAGGCGGCGATGGCAGCCGCGCATCCAGCCAGGAATCCGGTCATGGTCAGAAACGGATTCCGCGTGGCCGCGAAAAGCATTACCAGGTAGGTGATGAAAAAGATCAGGGCGGAGCCGAGGTCCGTGGAAACCACAAGAATCAGGACGTGAACCGCCGCCAGGACAGTTGCCAGCACAACCCGCCGGAAGCTGTGCTCCTGGGACAGGAGACCCGCCACAGCGAAGACAAAAACGATCTTGACAAACTCCGAAGGCTGAAAGCTAAAGCCCGCAAAGGAGAGGGACAGCTTTGCTCCGTTCACCGAACGGGAGGCCACCATCACCAGACCGAGGAGCCCGATGCCGACAAAGACATAACCAAAGGTCAGCCTGGTCAGAACCAGGAGCTTGCGGATGATCCAGGGTACCAGAACGGCCAGCGCCGATCCTGCCGCGGCAATCCCGAACTGTTTGAAGGCCTGATCATAGGAAAGCCGTGTCACCATGATGAAACCCACAGTGAGCAGGAGGACCATGTTGTTGATGAGAGAGCGGGAGGCCATGGGATAGAGATTCCGGAAAAGCACCAGCACAAACAAAAGGTAGATGACCTGGGCTGCATAAAAAAACAGAAGCTCCAGGTTCAGGCTGTCCAAAAACATGGACAGAAAGGCCAGGGCGTGAATCAGCAGCGTCAGGAAGTTCTGGCGCAGAAAAAGGCGCTCCTTCCGCTCCGAGGAGTTCAGGCGGAAAACCTGGTAAGCCTCCAGGGTATAGAGAACCATCAGCAGAATGATGCCATACTGAGCCAGGGTGCGGATCAGCAGAAAGATTTTCGTGAGACTCAGGCTCATAATGCTCATTCCACCCCCGTTCTGAAATGTCCTCTCGTTTTGTCCGAAAGTTTCGGGCTCCTCCGTTCTGAAAAAGCCCTGAGAATCTCCTTTGTCTCCTCCTCCCCTTCCACGGTGAAAGAGAGCCGGAAGGAACCCGGGTTCAGGCTCTCCGCCTCCTCTCGAAGGCTCAGAAGATCCAGCGGGACAGAATTGTAGATCAGATTGGTGCAGAAGGCGCACTCAGATCTGACCGGAAAAGTCTTCCCCATCCGGTCCTTCAGGCAGCGGAAGGCGGGCTTTTTCCTGCACCTTTCCGTGTTTTTCTGAAAGCAGTGGGCACTGATCATAAGCGGCAGATACCCGTAGAGAATCATCTCACTTCCGCCAGCGCCACGGCTTTGGAGCTCACGCTGCGTCTCTTCCAAAGGCAGCGTGTCTGACGTGATGCCGAGACTCCGATATTCCTGCCGCGCCAGGCTGTTCCAGCTATAAAGGCCGGCATCTGCGATGCATTCAAAGCCCTCCGGCAGGACTCCCCTCTCCTGACTGCTCTGGATCTCGCCCAGCTCATCCAGGCTTCGGATCAGGACACCGTCAAAGGACGCGAGAAGATCCTCATGAAAAACGCTGGAGAAGGCCGCAGAAGCCTTCTTCCGAAAGACATAGGGCTCCGCGATGTAGCACTTCTTCCCCGCCTCATGGACAGCTGAAAGGACCTGTCCTGGATCTGGAGATCCTGGATAGAGAAAGATTGAAGACTCCAGATAGACCCCGCCGATGGAATCCTCCTGAAGGACCGGGCCCAGCTGCTCCATCGAGAGGACCTGGCAGGTTGCCTCCGGGTGGAAAGGGCTTGGCAAAAAGCAGCCATCCTCCATCTCTGCCGGCACTTTTTCTGTTCCCACTCTCGGCACTGCCCTCCGGCCAGATTCGAGAATCTTCTCCCTGAGGCTCATCAGCGCGCCGCGCCTTAAGGCGTTCAGATCCCGTATGGTCAGAAAGAGTCCCTCCTCCAGGTCCACGGACACGTTTTCCAGAGAGAAAGCGGTGCCGCCGCACTTTCCGATCTGCTTCTTTACAGATTCAGGATCCAGAGGCCGCTTTTCCGCCGGAAGCGGAAGCGGCCCTTCAGAGACGGCTTCATAAGCCCCGTCGAGTGTCCGGACCCTCAGGAAAGATCCGTCCTTTCGGATCTCTGCATCCGCCAGGATGGGGACCTGTCTCTCCTCATCCAGATAGCGCGCCTTCAGAGACTGAATGAGCCCTTCCGCGTGGGTGCGCATGAAAACAGTGCCTTCCGGGTAATTCCCCCAAAAGCCTGGAACATGATCACCGGCTTTTATAGGTTCCCGGATCCGGATCGAGGACGCAGCTTCCTCTAATACATCCCCAGGATCGAGATCTTCCAGCGCGAGAAGTCTGCTGTTCTTTGCGTCTTTCCTCCGGTCAGGTCCCCGCTCCTTTGTCTTTCCCGAAGCAGAGACGACCACCGCTGCTTTCGTTCCCATATGGCCCGGCCGTTTCATGGACATCTCTCCCGGCCCATCCTGCCCACTGAGAAAGCCCTCTGAAAAGCCGCCGCGGTTGTAGAGATCCATGAGAATCCGGACATCCTCCGGATTTACCTCATAGCCCTTCCGGCCGCAATCGGCATAGAGATCCAGGTACTTTCGATAGATGGCCGTGACAGCGGCCGCGTATTCCGGTCTCTTCATGCGGCCTTCGATCTTAAGGGAGGAGATTCCGGCATCGATGAGATCCGGCAAAAGATTCAGCGTACAGATATCCTTGAGAGAGAGAAGGTACGGCCCTTCCGTCCGGACCTCCTTTCCGTTTTCCTGAAGGAATTGCCAGGGGAGGCGGCAGGGCTGGGCGCAGCGGCCCCGGTTACCGGATCGGCCGCCCAGGAAGCTGCTCATGAGACACTGCCCGGAATAGCAGTAACAGAGCGCCCCATGGACAAAGACTTCAAGCTCAATCTCGCTCGCAGTCCGGATCTCACGGATCTCCTTCAGGGAGAGTTCCCTCGAGAGGACCACCCGGGATGCACCCATTCGGGAAAGAAGCGCTGCCCCACCCAGGCCTGAGATGGTCATCTGCGTCGAGGCGTGGAGAGGCAGATCCGGAAAGTGCTCCCGCAGACTCCGGAAAACGCCCAGATCCTGTACCAGGACCGCGTCTACCCCGGCCTCATAGGCAGGGAGAAGCAGAGCGCAGAGATCCTCCCTGATCTCCCGCTCCTTCAAAAGGGTATTCACCGTCAGGTACAGCTTCACTCCATGGAGATGGCAATACTCAATGGCCTCGACGAGGCTCTCCCCCTCTGGGTTTTCCGCGTAAGCCCGGGCACCGAAGGCGCTCGTCCCGGCGTAGACCGCATCCGCTCCGGCATTGACCGCCGCTTTGATGCCCTGAAGGCTCCCGCCCGGAGATAACAGCTCCACTTGTCTTTTCAATGATGCTCCCTCAGCGCTTCCAACCTCTCTGGCTGGTTTTTCTCCTCTTGTTGAAATTCAGGGATCTGGAGGAAGGAACACTCCCGAAAGAGGCCTGGTCGTCTGAGAGCTCCGAAAACTCCGGAAGGCCTGGCAGATCCGGAAGTTCCAGGGGACCGCTGCCGTCAAAGCTCTCGAGTGTATCCTCCTCCGCTTCTCCGTCGATCTCTTTCATCTCCATATCGATATTGCTATCGAGATCGATTATGTCATCTGAATTTTCACTGGATTCTTCTTTTGAATTCTCCTTCTTTTCCGCTTCCGAGCGGGCAAGCTCCTCCTCAAGCTCCGCAATCCGCGCATTCAAGGCCGTGATCTCCCGGGCTGTCTCCTCCGCCTTCACCTGGAGAGAAACCAGCTCGTGCTTGACCTCGTACAGTTCCCGATCCTTGTCTGACAGATCCTCTTCCAGACGATCCGCCTGCTTCTTGGCCTTGAAGTAGTCATCTGCCGTGTTCAGGTTCAGCATCAGGCTTTTGGAAGAAGTGGACAGATGACCGTAGCCGTCCAGTGTCTTCATCTCCGAGATCTTGTTGTTGAGGTAAGAGGCAACCTGGTGAAGGTATTCCTCGCTCTCATAGCCGCCGAGGCGGTAGATCCTGCTGTCGATCACGACTTCCGTAAAATTTTTTCTCTCCATGGTATTCCTGTTATTCCTGCTGTCTTCCTGAAACCCGGTTCTGCGGATGTTCTCTAAGATGCGGACATCAATGTCGGCTTTTCCTCTATCAGGCATCTTTCTCCTCCGGCACCGGGAGTCCCAGATGCCCATAGGTCCGTTCCGTCACGCACCTTCCCTTGGGTGTGCGGATCAGGAACCCGTTCTTGATCAGATACGGCTCGTAGACATCCTCGATGGTACCACCGTCCTCACCGATGGCCGCGGCCAGCGTGTCCAGCCCCACCGGGCCACCCCCGAACTTGTCGATCATTGTATTCAGAATCAGGCGGTCGAGATTGTCCAGCCCGCAGCGGTCCACATCCAAAAAGTCCAGCGCTTTTCCAGCGACCTCTTCTGTGATCTCCCCTTCGTACAGAACCTGCGCGATATCGCGGGTTCTTTTGAGGAGGCGGTTGGCCAGACGGGGAGTCCCCCTGGCCCTCCTGGCGATGGCCTCAGCCCCCGCCTTGTCGATCTTCACATCGAGCACCTCCGCGGAGCGGAGGATAATGGTCTGCAGTTCCTTGATGGTGTAGTACTCCAGGTGATGGATCACGCCAAAGCGGTCCCGGAGCGGGGCTGTCAGCATGCCGGCCCGTGTGGTGGCTCCGACCAGGGTAAAGCGCGGAAGATCCAGGCGGATGCTCCTCGCCGCGGCGCCTTTCCCGATCATGATGTCGATGGCAAAGTCCTCCATCGCGGGGTAGAGAACCTCCTCCACCTGCCGGTTCAGACGGTGGATCTCATCGACAAAGAGTACATCCCCCTCATTGAGGCTGTTGAGAACCGCCGCGATCTCCCCGGGTTTCTCGATGGCCGGCCCAGAGGTGACCTTCATGTTGACTCCCATCTCATTGGCGATGATGCCGGCCAGGGTGGTCTTGCCCAGGCCCGGCGGCCCGTAAAAGAGGACATGATCCAGGCTCTCGTTCCGCTTTTTGGCCGCCTGAATGTAGATCTTCAGCGACTTCTTGGCTTTCTCCTGCCCGATGTACTGTTCCAGCGTCTGGGGCCTCAGGCTGGGCTCCAGGCGCTGATCTTCCTCTGTCTCGTCTGTGGTGATAATCCTTTTCCCCATGATTCCTTCCCATGATCCCGGCATTTCCGAAAGAAGATACGCGGCCGGTTCTGATCGAGCATGATCGAGCCTGACCGCATTTTACTGAGTCTCAGCTGATTCCCAATCCAGCGTGAAGACTCCTTCCTGAAGGGCTCTCAAACAATCTTCTTGAGCGCATTCTTCAGGACATCTTCCGTCGTCATTTCATCGGTGACAGTCACACCCCGGACCGCGCGGAGGGCTTCGGAGTTCGAATAGCCCAGCGCGATCAGCGCCGAGACCGCATCCTGCACCGTCTGCTGTGCTTTTGCCCCAGAAGATTCCACATTGGGCGCAGTCTCTGCCCCTCCATTCTCCAGACCGCCTCCGCCCAAAGCATCCTCCAGCTTCAGTTTATCCTTCAGCTCCAGGATCAGCTTTTTGGCTGTCTTGGGCCCGACACCCTGCGCCTTGGAGATGGCCTTGGCATCGTCGGAGAAGACCGCGAAGCGGATGTCGTTGGCGCTCATGGCCCCAAGAATCCCGAGAGCCGCCTTGGGCCCGATCCCGGACACGGAAATCATTGCCTTGAAGACTGTCATGTCGTCCGCTGAGAGGCAGCCATAGAGAAGCATCGCATCCTCCCGGACCGACAGGTAGGTGTGAATCTTCACTTCCTTCCCCGCACCGGGCATCTTTTCCATGTCCCGGCTGCTGATAAAGACCCGGTAGCCAACCCCGTTCACGTCGATCACGGCCAGGCCGTCTGAAACCGCGGCCACTTTGCCGCGAAGAAATGTAATCATATCGTCTCCATCTTGTCCTGGAATAAGGCCAGGACAATGTCAGACTCAGAATTCCTGCCCCTTCAAGCTGCGCCTGAAAGCTTTCGGCCGCATGGAAAGCGGCTTTATAAGCTCACAGCCAGCTCCTCCATTCGGAGGATGGAAAAGCCTGACTTTTGCGTCTCATCCCGTGAGAGCGAGAGGGCAAAGCCCCCGCCGTTTTTCACCCCGCACTCATAGAATCCCTTCCCGGTCAGGTCCGAGAGGATGCTCTGAATCGTCCCCCCATGGACAATGACCGCCGCAGACATCTCCTTTGCGCCTGCCGGAAGATCCTCTTCAAAGAGTTCCCGGACCAGGGCCCCGAAGGCCGCAACGTTTCTTGCCTGAAAGGCGGCAGGATCCTCTCCGCCGGGGAAAGTCAGCTCTCCCCCGGAATCCAGCCATTCCTGATAGCCCGGAAGCTCCAGAAGCTCCTCATGGCTCTTCCCCTCATAGTTCCCGAAGCAGTACTCCCGGAAGTCTTCAATGAGGCCAAGGTTCTGCCCGCAGAGCTCCGGGTAGAGAATCTCCGCGGTCTCTGTGCAGCGCCGCATGGGGCTCGAATAGACCTTCAGAACATCCGGGTAAACCCCGGCCTTCTGAAGCCGTAAAAGTTCATGGATGCCGGCCCTGCAAAGCCCTTCATCCGTTTCGCCCCCGATAAAACGTTCTTCCAGATTTCCGGCACATTTCCCATGCCGGATCAGGCAGACATGAAGCTGCCCCTTTTCACTAATTGAACTGATATTACGACTCCTTTTCTTCCCTGATCAGGGTCCCGATTCCTGCGACAACCCGGTATACCCGCGACGCTTTCCCCGCAAGTCCTGTCATGACCCTGCCGTACGCCTCCCTGTATGCCCGCTCTTCTTGGCTCAGTGGGACAATCCCACACCCAATCTCCGCTCCGATCAGAAGAAGATCCGGATTTTTCCGAATAATCTCCTCCGGAAGGGTCCAGAGGAAGGGCTCTCCCATTTCCCGAAGCGCCCGCCGGACATAGTCCTCAAAGTGAAGCAGGGCCCGGGTATTGTATATTTCTTCAAAGCCTGCGCTTCTGCCATCGGCAAAGGCAGCCCCGGCGAAGCCTGGGAGATGGCGGGCAAAGGCTGTCTTTCCCGCGTACGATCCACCGATAATCAATAGCATATCATATCATAATCCGGAGAGAGACGCTATTGTAATGAGCAGAGTCAGCTCTGTCACGCACAGAAAGCATCCCGCCAGATCCCCCGTGATGCCGCCGAACATCCGAAGGGAGGTTCGGTGATAGAGATAGGTCAAAAGCGCCGCCTCCCCGATCAGGAGCAGCGCCAGGAAGGGAGACAGCATCAGAAGGCCTGTTACGCAGAATAGAAGATACCCGACAGATACACAGCTGATGGCCTTTGTCTTTCCCTGATCTGCAAAGGTATAGAGAAGACCGGAGCTCTTTGCCTTGGGAAACCTGGCCAGAGTCAGGCCGCTGAGGGCGCGGGAGAGCATGAAGACCAGGGTCAGGGCCGGCATGTCCCGGAGCGTAAAAACGGAGGCGGCTCCAAAAAAGAGAACAAAGTAAAGGCCGCAGCAGATCACCGCGAAAGCGCCGGAGCGGCTGTCCTTCAGGATTTCAAGCCTCTTTTCCGGGCTCCCCCAGGAATTGACCGCGTCCGCCGTGTCAAGGAGCCCGTCCAGGTGGATCCCTCCGGTCACAAGGACCGGCAGGGCTGTGAGAAAGGCAGCCCGAAGGGAAGAGGACAGATCCAGGAGCATGCAAAGGGAAAGACAAAGAGCGGAGAGCCCTCCGATGACAGCGCCCAGCAGAGGAAAAAAGCAGATCGGATAGCGCATGTTCTCCTCATTCCAGTCCACCTTTGGCATCGGAAGCCTGGAGTACATGGAAAAGGCGATGATCAGGCTTTCCAGGAGGCATCTACATCTTTTTGAGCCGCTGAAACCCAAAAATACTGCCCTTCCACCGTCTGAATCCTGTATTCCCTCTTTTTTCATGCTCCCTCCCAGACGGTATGCGGCGGATTCTCAAGGCCAAGGACCCTGAGGTCCCCCTTGAGGGGGAGCGGGATTCCGAAGACCAGCTCCACGAAAAGGTCTGCCCGCTCTGCTGCCTCCCGTTCCAAAAGTGCCAATGCCTTTCTGTAGCGCTCCGTCTCCTCCCCGTAATGGATCCCGTCCGAAAAAACCTCGTTCATCACAAGGACCAGGTGGTCGGCACATTCCTCCAGATAACGGATGCCGGAGGATACTTCCTGAAGCGGGTCTTCTGGGATTCGCAGAGTTTTCTGAATCTTCTCCTGATCTCCCTCCTCCGGAAAGAAGGCATTGGCTGAGAGGTTTGACAGATCCTCCAGGAGCACCACTGAACCCGAGAGGATCTCCCGGTCAATGGTCTGAAGGTACCGGGCTTTCTCTATGGTCTCAAAGCCCTTTCCGGCCCGAAGTGCCCTGTGGCGGAGAATCCGCCTCTCCCCCTCTCCGGGGGATGGCCTCATCGTGGCCAGATAGATCCGCCTTCCGGGAAGACGCTGAACACAGCTTTCCGCAAAGGCGCTCTTCCCGCTCCCAGCCCCGCCGGTCACCGCAATCAGCATAAAAGCCTGCCTCCTTCAGCTTTCAAGTCTGTTTCACGATGATCCCGGAAGGCTCAGAGCCTGCCGGGATGCTCTTACGGTTCTGCCCACTGTTCTGCCCGCCCGCGCCAATTGCTTCGCAATTTCGCAGGCTCCCGGGGATTGAAGCAGACATCCCGGTGCCAAAAAGGCCCCATTCAAGGAGGGATTATATCAGGCCCTATTCACAATGACAACAAAAGGAAAAGTTAAGCTTTGGGAAAAAGCAGGGATTCTGAGGCTTTGAAGGTCATGTTCTGATCGGCACCCGTAAAGGTAAGAATCCAGAAAAACAGACCCAGGCAGGCATATGTCTCAGGCAATTGGAGGATCCGAGAACTCCCGGGGAGGAACCTCCCTGAATCATCCTCTATAGGATGCTCTGGCTGACTCACTTTTTGGCGTCCCGCCCATCCTGACATCGTCTCCAGCAAACACGTCTCCCCCAAAAACACCCGGAGTGGTCTCGGAAAGTCACGAGGCTTGATTTTAAGCCATACTCAAGACCTCGGCACTCTCCATCCCCCCGCAAATCACTTTCGATTACATTAATTGTTAATGAAGTACATTCAATAAATAATATAAATTAATTAATATATGTATTTTGAAATCAAGTACTTTTGCAGATCTTCATTCATATCTTTCAGATAGGAATAACGTAATACGCTTTTCCTTAATGCTCATGCTGAACTATGTCTCCATCGACAAATGGTGCAAAGCGGTTAAGGCGGATGATCTTCTGAAATACCTGATCGGATCCTGGAAGATCCCCGCCCTTGCGTCGCATTATGACTTCATCAACCGTTTTCTCCATGACGGTCCTACGATGGATGAACTGTTCCCGCCTCAGAAGTATTCCAAGAAGGTCCGGGAGAAGCTCAAAAAGGACGAGAAATGGGAAAACTGCACGGATGAAGATTGCAGATCCCTGACGCAGAAGTACTGGGACAGCGCCGAGTGTGACAGCAGCAGGGTGACCCTGATCATGGAGAAACTGTTCCGTGAAGTGGTTGTAATGCCTTCCGTGGAAACAGGAATCATTGATACGTCCGGCGCTCTGATCCTGAACGGAGACGGTACAGCCTGGGCTGTTCATTCCGATGCTTTCGGCCATCGGGTGATAGAACTGGAGGTCGATGATCCTGAAGCGCTGACCCACCGTTACTCGGCAAAAGGCGCTGTTATTGGATGGGACAGTCATGAAGCCATATGGTATCTCGGCTATTCATGCTGCACACTGTCCTGCCACAATCCCGATCTGAGCGTTGATCTTCCGGCCTGCGTGACGCTCCGCTATGCATCTGTTCACGATGCCCTTACCACGATCTCTGCTTCAGCAGACTTCCTGGATCTTTATCCGGAGCTTAAACCCGATTACATGTGCTTTGATTCCGCGATGGATGCCTATGCGATCTGCGAATGGCTCCGCCACAGAGACATTATCCCGATCATCGACTGGAATAAGCGGAATGCTGAGAGCAAATGCCCTTACGCTGCTTACGAACAGTTGAATGAGAACGGTGTTCCTGTATGTAAATGCGGTATCCCGATGGTCAGAGATGGGTATGACAGATCTAAGATGGCCACGAAATACCGCTGTCCGCTCAGGATGGGAAGGATCGAGAGCTGCGAATATGCTCAGGAGTGCAGTCCTTCACCATACGGCAGAGTCAAGAAGGTTTACGACAAAACCAACTATAAACTGTTCGGTCCGGTGCAGTACAAATCAGAAAAGTGGAAGGATCTCTACAAAAACCGGACTTGTACCGAACGTGTCAACAAGAGCCTGCTGCTTGACAATCACCTTCAGGATCTTGGAGTCCGTTACAGGTCGAAGTGCTTCTTCTTCCTGGTCATCGCCTCGATGAACATCTGCCTCCGCGCTTGGGAGAAGTGTGGCAGATCTGCCGGGTAAAGGCAATGCCACCTCCTGGCAACCCAGAAGGAGGCAAATACACGATACCTTTCTTAATTATGCCCTAAAGGGTGTTCACCCCTCCATTCGCTCATTCAGCGTCCCCATTTCCTCCCTTCTGCCTAATTCTTGGACTCAGCCCTCCTCATTGTGATGCCTTACAGGTGAATTCTGACCCA
>CADBUA010000099.1 GCA_902797665.1 uncultured Lachnospiraceae bacterium
CATACACCGGCAATTCCTGCGAAATCCATATCAATTGAGGCAAATGAGCTTCTGGAGTGCTTTCAGTGGAGTGATTCTGAATACGATCTCGAACATGTGAAGGAAGAGCTGGCAGATGTGCTGGTTTACTGCCGGAACAAGCTGGATGCACTTGGCCTTAATGAAGGTTGCCGCGTTTGCTGGATGCACGAAGAATTCGCCTGCGGCAAATCCGGGGGCTTTCAATATAACGCCCGGCATAACGCCCGGCCTTGTTGGGCAGCGGCGCATAACGAAATACCTGCTTTTGGGAGAAGCGATCAGATGCTTCTGAAGTCCTGGACTGATTCCAGGAGGTTGACCCGCGGCCACAGGAATCTATGTGCAGTTGTACCTGTCCAGTCGCAGACCCCTTTCCAGGTAGCAAAGACAGAGGGGCGTCTGTGGCAAACCAGAGAGCTTTCAGGATAGATGGCTCAGCAGATGTAGAGAAGAGAGAGATAAAAGGGGTAAGCATATGAAAAAGAATTTTATACTGGCAGTACTGTGTCTAGTCCTGACTGCATGGCCTGTTATGGCAGCGGAAACAGAAACGGCATCCTCCCTGGTCAAAGAAGCTCAGGACCTTATGGAAGCGGAAGAATATGAAGCTGCTGTTCTGCTTCTGAAGGAGGCAGCCGAAATGGGAGATGCACAGGCCCAGAACAATCTGGGGAACTGTTACTTTAACGGTCAGGGGATCGAAAAGGATGAAAAGCAGGCAGCGAAGTATTATCAGCTGTCAGCCAGTCAGGGATATATCCCGGCAGAATACAATCTTGCCCTCTCCTACCTGCATGGAGTAGGTGTAAAGCAGGATCCCGCCAAAGCAGAAGAACTCCTCAAGGCATGCTCAGACCAGGGGGACGCGGAAGCACAGTGTCTTTTGGGTTCTTCTTATCTTTACGGTGAAGGACTGGAGAGGGATGATGAGGAGGCAGTAAAATACCTCAAGTTGGCGGCAGAGCAGAGGTATGCTCCTGCATGCTTTTACCTGGGGGTCTGTTTCGAGAATGGATGGGGTGTGGAACAGGATTATGCAGAGGCAGCGGATTATTACAAACAGGCCGCTGACCAGGGACTGGACTGCGCGCAGTATAATCTGGGACTTCTGTACCAGTATGGAAACGGTGTAGAGCAGAGCTATGAAAAGGCGTTTGAATACTACAGCCTTTCTGCTGAGCAGGGCTTTCCGGAGGCCCAGACTGCACTGGGCTTTTTCTACGACCAGGGACTTGGAACAGAGCAGGACTATGAGAAGATGCTGAAATACTATAATCTGGCTGCAGAACAAGGGGAAGTCATGGCTGAGTTCAATCTTGGCTGCTGTTATCATGACGGAACAGGGGTCAAGCAGGATTACAAAGAGATGATCCGGTATTTCGAACTTGCTGCAGATCAGGGAAATGCCAACGCACAGTTCAATCTTGGCTTTTCGTATTATATTGGAGAGGGTGTAGACCAGGATTATGACAAGGCATTTCAACTCTTTCAGCTCGCAGCCGAACAGGGTTTTCCATCCGCGATGTTCGCCTATGGAGACTGTTACTATCTGGGGAAGGGCGTGGGAAAGGATCTTGAAAAGAGCGCAGAGTGGTATCAGAAAGCCCTGGATGCGGGGTATGAACCGGATGAGGAGGATCAGAAGCATCTGGCCGAAGTGTTTGGAGAGGATTACACGTTAATCGATGGAAAGAAGGCCGATGCGGCCAGCGAATAGGACGAGGGTTTAGCGTCATGGGCGGAGGCTCATTGGGATCGATTCCAGGAAACCTGCCCGGCAGGCAGATCGAAAGAAAGTTTCAGGATGTGAGAGATCTTCAGATTAGTCTCGAAAAGACGGATCCTGAATACACAGATTTGAGGTACTGGAAATCCAACAGGTGGACGGAAGGAGAGAAGCATGATTGTATTGAATGTAACATACAAATGTAAACCGGATATGCGGGGAGATTTCCTGGAGG
Source organism: uncultured Lachnospiraceae bacterium (assembly GCA_902797665.1). Taxonomy (GTDB): domain Bacteria; phylum Bacillota; class Clostridia; order Lachnospirales; family Lachnospiraceae; genus Porcincola. The sequence continues at coordinate 1,983 of CADBUA010000099.1, forward strand.
CAATCTATACGGAAGGGATTGATATTGCATGCCGCGCGGAAGACGGAAATATCAAATATGATTATTACACACCTCTTGATGGCAGTGATGATCTGCTTCTTGTAGAGAAGTGGCGTGATAAAGATGCATTGGCGGTACATGGAAAGCAGTCGCATTTTGCAAGACTGGGTGAGCTGAAGTCAGAGTTTGTGACTGAAACGATCATAGAGAAGTTTGAGATATGACAGTCACAGATCAGCGGATTGATTCAGGAAAGCCTTTCGACTGGGGCAGGACATCAAAGGAATATGCCAGATACAGAGACATCTACCCGGAGGAGTTCTACAGGAAGATTGCGGACAGGGGACTATGTGTAAAAGGGTAAGAGCTTCTGGACCTGGGAACCGGCACCGGGGTATTGCCGCAAAATATGTATCATTATGGCGCCGCCTGGACAGGAACGGACATCTCTCCTGAGCAGATCGATTTTCCGGATTGCTCATTTGATGCTGTCACTGCCTGCCAGTGCTTCTGGTACTTTGATCCTGAAGTGGTCATGCCAAAGATCCATCGGCTCCTCAAACCAGGTGGCAAGCTTTTGATCCTGTATATGGCATGGCTGCCGTATGAGGACCGGATCGCGAAAAGAAGCGAGGAGCTGGTTCTGAAATACAGTCCAAGATGGACGGGGGCCGGAGAAACCAGGCACCCGATTTCCATTCCTGATGCGGCATTTCGATACTTTGAGCCATCAGATCACGAAGAGTATGATCTGATGGTTCCCTTCACAAAAGACTCATGGCACGGAAGAATGAGAGCCTGCAGGGGAGTAGGCGCATCACTATCCGAGGGTGAACCTGAGCGTTGGGACAGGGAACATCGGAAACTGCTTGATGAAATAGCACCTGAACAATTTGAGGTATTACATTACGCAGCTTTGGCGGTGTTGAGGAAAAAGGATAAGGGATAAGGGGATCAGAGGGTGATCTCTCCAAAAACACAGGATGGGCAAGGACCTGTCCTTCATCAGCCATACCCGCTTTCTATACTTGGGCGATGGGAGCCTCAGTCCGGCATAGGCTCCCATCGCCCTTTGAGTTTGCGCCCGGCCCTGGCTTTTTCTAAGATGCCTTGAGTGCCTTGAGTGCCTTGAACGCCTTGAAGCCTCAGAAGCCTCGAATTCCTTGAGGGCCTCCTTTAGGGGGGAGAGGTCTCGCAGGGAGAGGTCAAGGCCCAAAAAGGCGGGTGATACAGGCAGAGATTATGTGAGATCGCTTAAAAGGGTGATATTTCGGAGGAAAGTGAGCAGTAAAGGAAATACTGCCCAGTCAGCTTTAAGCGCCTTTTGGGCGCCTTTACGCAAAGCCGCGCTATATCAGAGGGGACTATACGAAGGGAAGCGGGATCGTCCAGTACGGACGATCCATGCAAAGCTTCCTGACTGCGCACAGATCAGAGATCAGGACGGGCGCAGATTTTAGGCATTAAAGGGGGTCCATACGCGCAAGCAGCAGGATTTGCGCGCAGCCATTGGGAGTTGCATCGCACACCTCAGGCCGCGGTATGCTGGAGGCTCTTCGATTTTTCTGGGGCAATTCCGAAGAACTCCCAGAAAATAATAATTATGATGGTTCCTTGAATATTAGGGGATTGAAGTGACGACTAGGGGAAAGATATAATCTAATGGATCAGG
>CADBUA010000100.1 GCA_902797665.1 uncultured Lachnospiraceae bacterium
CGCCGGCATACCGCCGCCTGCACGGATGACGTCAATGATCTTCTCCATGTATTCATCGGAGGAATTCTTATGGGCCCGTACAGAAAGTGTCGGCTGATACATCTTCAGTTTGCGCACTACTTCCATGATAACAAAGGTGAGATCGTTGACCGCGTCTTCTCCGTCCCTGCCGATGCCTCCCACGCTCATGTTGATGAAAGGCATGTAGCCGGCAAAATACTCTGCAGTAGCGCTTGGGGTGTACCAGATGACCTCGGACATCTTCAGCATGAAGCAACCAAAGAGTTCAAAAGCAGACTCCGGTGTCAATGTTCCTGCTTCGATATCATGCTTGTAGCACGGATACATATACTGATCGATTCGTCCCAAAGAAGTGCTGCACTGATTTGCTTCCAGAGAAAACAGCGACTCGATGGTCCAGACGGCTTGCAGCGCTTCATGGAAAGACTCAGGCGGCTGAGCCGGGACTTTCGAATTGATGCGGGCGATATTCAGAAGTTCCGCTTTGCGGAGTGGATCGGATTCTCCCTCCGCCAGTTGGGCTGCATATTCGGACAGCCTCATGGCGTACGCACGCACTCCTTCACAGACCTCGATGGAAGCCTGATAGAAGGCCTGCCTTTGCGCGAAATCCGGATCGGACGGATCCAGGGCCGCCAGGTGCTCTTCCGCTTCCTTCTGAATGCCGTCGATGCCTTTTTTGAATAAGATGATATCGTAACCAGGGCTTGAATCGCCGCCGCCGCTTGTCACATGATAGGACAGATCCGTGATGGCCGCTTCCATGCCGTAGTCCCAGTAACCGGCCTTGCGCATCTCTACCTCACAGGCCTCAGCCAGAGATTTCCCTTTCCAGAAGGGGAAAATCTCCTCCAGCATGGCCTTCTTATCTTCCTCACTGATGTAATAGGGATCCTGCGGACGGGTGGAAATGGTGTCGATCTCATCGGCGATCCACTCCCAGGCAATGTCCGGAGACAGTGCTCCGGCCCGGGGCGCACCGCACGGGTTGCCAATGATCAGTTCTTTGTCCTGGATGAGCAGGGGTGCTGTTTCACACGCCTTGCGGAAGCATTTAGCAATACGAAGGTTGGCGGGCAGATCCCAGCACTCTTTCGCGACTTCGGTGAAAGCGAGGGCTCTATGAATGGTAATGCTGGGCGTCACGTCCAGCCATGCATCCTTCAGCGCACGCAGACGGTCATTGACCTGCAGATGATTTACGTTCATGGTTTCGTTCTCCTTCCGATGATCATAATTAGTCGGTGTTGATAATTAACGATTACATTCGGGCCAGAACTCAGATGCTTGCTATATTGTATTAATGTTAAAACCTTCCCTCTACAGGAAGGCAAGCCTTTTTTAGTCGATCCAGCACATACGGATCGACGGCATAGTAAGCAAGATCCGGTCAATGAAAAATCCACCATCCACGGGGAAGCGTGAAAACGCTTCTCTTTTTCTTTGCGGGCATTGCTGTACTTAGGATGCACAGAAGTCTACGGAAAAAATGGAATCTTTACTATTAAAATGCTACAATAATTACGCGGGGATCGATGTCTAAGTGGTTTGACGTAATATAGAGGAGGCCATGAGCGGAAGCGCGGGAGGAGCGTTCTGATAAATATAGGAGAAAACATATGATTACACCAAGAGTACAAAGATTAAAAGACCGCTTTCTGTCCGTGCGGCCGAATATCACACCGGAGCGGCTGCTCCTCATCACGGAAGCGTATAAGAGGTACGCGGGTGAGCCGCGGTACCTGTTCCGGGGCAAAACCCTGGCTTACGTGCTGGACAATCTGAGCATCACTATCCACGACGAGGAGCTCATCGTCGGCGTGCCGACCTATACTCTGCGCGGCGCGCTGCTCTTCCCGGAGTACAGCTCGACGGAATGGCTTTTGGAAGAGATTCCGGAGTTCCCCACGAGGAAACTGGACGAGATCGATGTGACCGAAGAGAATCAGAAGATCATCATGGACTGTCTGGAAGAATTCTGGCAGGGGCGGGCCATCGAGGATCTGCTCGAAGACATCTTCCCGGAGGACACTATGGCCATGTACGAAAACTCCATCATCGACATGGGCCAGGTCAACACCATCTCCGGTGAAGTCGTACCGGATTACAAGGAACTGATGGCGCAGGGATTCAAAGGCTATATAGAACGCTGCAGAGAGAAGATCGCGGAAACAGAGGGCGACACCATCGAAAACCAGGAGAAACAGGACTTCTGGCGAGCAGGCATCATCGTCCTGGAGGCGGTGATCCGTTTCGCGAACCGCTATGCAGACAAGGCCCTCGAGCTGGCGGCTCAGGAGACTGACGCCGCGCGCAAAGCCGAACTTCTGGAAATCGCGTCCAACTGCAGAAATGTACCGGAGAATCCGCCGAGGGGATTCTACGAGGCGCTGCAGTTCGTATGGTTCGTGCACCTCGTTTATCACATTGAAGGACCGGCGACGGCATGCAGCTTCGGACGGTTCGACCAGATCCTGTATCCATATATGGAAATGGATATGAACGCAGGCGTCTTCGATGAAGATAAAGCCCAGGAAGTGCTTGAGTGCTTCTTCCTGAAGTGCGGCGAGGTCATCGAAGTCAGAGACAAAGAGTGTTCCAAAGCGTTCGCAGGCTTCCCGATGTGGGCTATCGTCATGGTGGGCGGCCTCGGACTGGACGGGGAAGACGCCACCAACAAGCTGAGCTACATGTGCCTGACAGCAGGCGCCGATGTGAAAACAGCGCAGCCGGTTCTGGCCATGCGCGTCAGCGACAAGACGCCGGCGGATCTGTTCCATCAGGCGGCGGAGATGATCCAGGCAGGAATGGCGCAGCCGGGACTTTTCAACGACGATGTCAATATGAAAATCGTGCGCTCCAAGGGCGGCACTGACGAAGAAACCTTAGGCTGGAACGTGGTCGGATGCACCCAGCCCCAGTATGGCGGGGGCGGCTCAGACTGCTTCCCTGACGTCGGTTACGTCAACTACGCCAAGTGTCTGGAGTTTGTCCTGCACAGAGGCGTGGATCCGAGGACCGGTATGAAACTGGGGATAGACACCGGAGATCCGTGTGAATTCACCTGCAAGGAGGACCTCATCGAGGCGTGCAAAAAGCAGATCATCTACATCCATGAGAGAATGGTGGAAGCGTCGAGAATCATTCAGGTGGAACAGGCGAGACGGCTTCCCGCAGTCTACACCTCGATGACCGTTGGCGGCTGCATTGAGAAGGGAATGTCCGTCCAGGAGGGCGGCGCGAAACATTCCAGTTCGGGAATATTCGGTACGGGAACAGCGAACCTGGCTGACTCCATCGTAGGTATCGA
>CADBUA010000101.1 GCA_902797665.1 uncultured Lachnospiraceae bacterium
AGCAAAAGTTCCAGCGAATGCTTCCTTTTCCTGCCCGCCTGAAGATAGGTATGCGCTTTGTTGATCAGGACCGCGGCAAGCTGCCGCTTCCCATCCGGATGTCTGGAAAGACGGGCTTCTTTGATGGCCTTGTTCTCCTCCCTCAGGCATGCTTTCATCTTCCAGTCTCCAAACTGATTGTTCAGGAGGATCGCCTTTGTCTGGTGGTACACAGAGCTGTAGTAATGGCTGTCGTGTTTTTTCAGGTACCTTTTCATCGCCTTCAGAAGCTTCTCAGCCTTCTCAAAAAGGCCAAAGCGCCCCAGGATCGTTGCCGCTGCGTCATACAGGCGAAGGACGCACTTTGGGCTGAGATATTCCGGCTTCTTCAAAAGAGACCGGATCTGCTTCAGGCTCTCTTCATCCATGTCCGCCGGCGCGTCCATCAGAACCCGAAATCTGAGAAGCTGGCTTGCGGGAGATGCTGGCTGCGCATAGTCCAGAAGCTTTTCAGACACCGTCAGAAGCTCATAAAGGGCAGGATAGTCCTCCGTAAACTGCTTATCCAGATCCTCCTGACTCTCACTGGGGTTGATCAGGCGATGGAGCTTTCGGAACACGTCATCCAGCCTCTCCCGGGTCTTTTCTGACCATTCCCAGGAACGGATATATTCCTGCATCAAGGGATGGAAAACGATCCTCCGGGAACGCACCGTCAGCCATCCTGAAGCCTCCAGACGCTGAACGCTTTCCAGCATCTCAGGAAAGAAAAGGTCAGGGAGAAGGCGGACGCTCAGGCCAGGCGCCTCAAACACAGAGAGAATCTGAAGGACTTGTTTTTCCTCTTCCGTAAACTGATCAATCTCCAGCAGCTGATCCAGAACGCCTGAAAGCGTTGACAGAAAGCTTTCCTGATCATGCACATAGTCAATGGAGTCTTCCGAAAGTTCCAAAAAGCCTGCCCGCTCAATCATCTCTGCGGCTTCATGGAGCGTCAGATAGTTTCTTGCGATCTGCCTTCCCAGAAGTTCCATGGTCAGGGTGTGCCCATGTACCTTCTTTTCGATGCGCGCAAAATCACACCGATCCCTCTCATCCAGGATTGCCGCATGCGCATAGCGGGAAAACAAAAGGATCAGTGCCTGAAAGCTCATCTCCTTCACGCAGAGAGATGGAAACAGCCCTTCTGTCAGCGCCCTGCGGGAGATGAGCAGAACATCCCATCCGATTTCCAGAAGCATCTTCAGGCCTTTCAGATCTTCCTGGCGCACGTTGTCCACAACCACGAGGATCTGCTTTGAGGCAGCGATCTCTGTCAGGACACGCGTCTTCCTGATCAGGTACTCCTCCGGTGACTCCTCCGGCATCTTACTGACTGTGTTGACGTGGACCATCCTGTCATCCAAGAGAAGATCCTCCGCCTTTCCCTGATCATACAGCCAGAGCACCGCATCATAGTCTTCGCCTGCCCGTCTCGCGCTGAGATAGGCTCTGACCAGCGTACTCTTGCCAATACCGCCAAGGCCGTAGAGGTTATAGATCCGATGCTTCCCGCTGTGGAGAAGCTCTCCCAAAGCGAAGAGTTCCCTTTCCCGCCCGCTGAAGAAAGCGGGTGCCTCAAGGGGAGATGAGAAGAGCCAGGGCTTTGTCTCATCTGAGAGGGAAAGGATCGTCTGGAGCTGAAGGATCGCTTCCTGTGCGTCCTGATAGCGGTCTGCCTGGAAGGAGGCCAGGGTCTTGTGAAAAAAGACTGTCAGTTCCCGGAAGAGACTGTCCTGATAATTTCCGCAAGGATATTTCATGGACTCGAAATCGTAGACTGCATTTTCCTCCTCGTCAAAGGCACAGGGTGTTCTGCCCCACAGGGCATGAAACAGAACCGCGCCAAGGCCGTAGATGTCCGAGTGCCTGCCGACCTGACTCAGCCTTCCTGTCACAAGCTCAAGAGGCGCATAGCCTCTGCTATAGGATCTCTTCCACAGGACGTCAGATCCTTTCGCGGCTTTTTCAAGCTCCGCTATGGAAATCATCGTGTCAAAATCAAAAAGCTGCACCAGATCCAGACTCCCCCTGATCGTAAGGATGTTCTCAGGCTTCAGATCCAGGTAGAGAAAACCTGCATCGTGGATGTTCTTCAAAACCTTTGCGGAGCTCAAAAGGATGGCTGCGCAGTCATGCAGACGCTCGATCCTGGCATCTTTAAAGGTCTGCCCGTTCATCCAGCTGGACACGATGTAAACAGTCCCATAGGCTTCATACAGGTTCGTGCTGTTGACGACGCTGTTCATCAGCTCCTCTGTGACAAAAAGGGCATGGTTTTTCTGATAGGCCTCCGTGAAGCGTTCCTTTGCCGCCTCGAAAAAAGTCCTGTCCCGCTCCTCCACAGAGAGGGATCCGTCTTCTCTTCTGATGATTTTCAGCGCATAAGGGTAACACTCCTTGATGCGCACCAGCTTTTCATTGCCCAGGTTATCGATTCTTGAGGCATCATACACAATGCAGGATCCTCCGCGGCCAATTTCACGCCGTATGGTATATTCCGTATAGCCAGTCTGTGTATAAAGTCTTAAGGTTCGATCCGCATGCAGCGCCAATCTCCCATCCATCTTTTCTCCCTCTGCCCCGCTGTCTGCCCTTTTCTCCCTATAGCCCTCTATTAAGGCCTCATTCCCTGCCGCTTTTCTCTCTGTCTTGCTCACGCTCGGCGGCAAGCGGCCAAAGCGGACTGGACAGTTACCATTCCATTCATAAATATCATGGCACATCCGCTCTCCGTTCTGGATTTATGAATGACTCTCCATTTTCGTCATGCATGCTCCTCCAGTTTCTTTGCCAGAAGTTCGTTCCAGATCATCCGGAAAGTATAGAGCGGCTCATCACTTTTATCAGCGAAAAAAAAGATCCAGTCATAGGGGTTTCCCACATAAAGCTCCGGGTACCCGCAGTCCAGAAGGTGGGAATTCATGTTGGCGAGGCAGCGGTTCGCGTCTTCCTCTGTCCCCTGATAGCTTCTGGATGCAAGCGCCTTCTGGGCCCAGAAGGTGTAGAAGGTTAAAAGCACCAGCCATTTCCGCACCCTTTCATAGGAAACATGTTCTCTGCGCAGGATCCTGTCAATGCCCTGTCTGTCCGGGAAGGAATCCTGGGCATCCGCGTGAAGCTTTTTCAGAATCGGCCTGATCGAGCGCTCCGCATGCAGTGCTTTGACTTCTTTTTTATCCAGTTGAAAGATGGCCAGATAAGCATCCCAGGGCTTCATGCCTCCTCTGCCGGAGCGCAGTCTTGCCTTCTTCCCTGTGACCGAATCATCCAGAATGGAGGGCAGGTTTTCCCGCTCCCGCATGAGAAGTCCGCCCGGTCCGGCGGAAAGGTTCCAGAGTCGGACAATGGTGGCATAAGCCGTGACATTGCTGTCCGAGAACTTGTCGAGGTTTTCCTTCAGATACAGAATCAGTTCTTCCTTACTCCCAAGCCCATTCAGTTCCGCGACGATCGAGCCGGTATATACCTCTCTCTTCAGCGGATTGCCGATCAGGGGCAGCTGACTCTGAATCTCCAGCGCATCCGCCCAGGATAAGCCATTGTTCAGGCAAAAATAATAGACGGCCTCTTTGAGCTGATGGCAGTCAAAACTCCTCTCTTTGCTATAGACCTGCCGAAAGAACGCATCTGTTTCAGTCCCGTCAAGGCCAAAGGCAAAGCAGATCTGAAAGGCCGTGCCCCTCTTCACCGGCTGCCCTTCAAACCACTCCCGGATTTCCCTTGGGGGAATCATGCCTGCGCGCTCAAAGGCGGATCGGATGAACGAAACCTTATCTCCCAGATCCCCTGGATCGCCGGCATAGCCCCGCTCCTGAATAAACTCGTCAATCCCTTCTGAGAATGGGCGAAAAAGCTGCCCGACCTGAAGGAGCTTCTCAAGAAAATCCTCATCCTCAAAAGAGATCGCAGAAAGCTGCGTCTGAAGTGTCTCGGTTCGATCTTTCATCGTGACATCTCCCATCTCCTCCTGACTGTTCACAGTTCCGCTGAAGGACCATGATAGCGGGAAAGCTGTCCAGCTGCAGGCTCCTACAGGCATTTGGCCGGGCGCGGGCTCCTACGCCTGGATTGAAAGTGCGCCCAGCCTTTGCTTTTGAACTGTATGACCTCCCTTTGCGAAGCAAGTGCGCAAAGCGGACTGGACAGTTACCCGGGAAACACATAGACAGGTCAAGTCCTGGGGCGCTGATGCCGCTCGTGGAAGAATGGACACGGGTTTACGCTCTGCGTCTGACAGGCTCATATATCCTGTAAATCTCGTATTCCATTCCTGAATTTCCATATAGATAGATTATATATATTTTTGCTAATATTTTAATCATATCTATCTATGTTTTTCTCTCATCTTTGTCTGGAATACTCCCCTCAAAATCATAATAGCCTCTTCCGGGCAATTCAATCTTTACGGAATTTCTGCATGTTCATCCTATCCATCATAGCTTTCCAGCTTTGTAACTGTCCAGTCGCAAACGCCTTACTGTACGAGGCCGATGGCAGATTCTGGCAGAAGGCGTATACCCGCGCGTGAGATGTCGCCTGACAGCTCCCTCCCCTGTCCTGTAGCTCCAGCGCTGAAACGATGATAGAATACGCAAGGAAAGGCTGAGAATCCCGATTCCGCCGCGGACGTGAGGTTTTTGAGCGTAAAGCTGCGATCGCTATGCGATCCGTCTGACCTGTTCCCAGTGCCTGATAGCGGAAGCATTCGGATCTGTCAGCTGCTTCTGCGGTAAATGCCCCTTTCCTTCCTTTTTCGCGGCTTCTTACACTCGGGGATAAATCAGAAAAAAAGACATCAAGAGGAAATACAATGCTACGGTATATTCTCAAAAAACAAGCCACAATCGCGCGCACGATAAAAAACAGTCTGGCTATGGTGATCCCGGTTCTCCTGATCGGAAGTATGACCGTGCTCCTGAATGGGATTCCATTTCAACCCTATCAGGCCTTTCTGGATGACTTTATGGGCGGAGGCTTCCGGACGCTCATCTCCGTTGTCCAGTTCTGTACGGTTGGCACACTTGCGCTTTACTTAACCATCGCGTTCAATCTGTGCTATATGAGCCATACAGAAGAAGGGCAGCACCTCGCTTTCCGTTTCGGGAGTCTCCTGGGGTGTCTGTCCGGCTTTTTTATCCTTGTCGGTTTCTTTTCGGGAGATATGGATTTTTCCCTTCTCAGCGGACAAGGTGTTTTCAGTGCGCTCCTGGCAGGAATCATCGGCTCCATTCTTTTTCAGAAATTTGAAGCACTGTTCAGAACAAGGAAGAGGATCCTTTTGGATGGGGCGGATTCCACGTTCAACGCGGCCCTCCAGGTCACTTTTCCGCTCCTTGCGGTCATTCTCTGCTTTCTTGCTGTAAATATGCTGATCAGCGGCATCTTTCATGTCCGAAGCGTTCAGCATCTGTTCATGAAGGCAGTGGAGGCTGTTTTCTTAAGAATGCACCGCTCCTACTCCAGCGGCCTTCTTTTCATATTCCTGACCAATTCCATGTGGTGGTTTGGGATTCACGGGAATAACGTGATGAACCAGGTTGCGGAGGACATGTTCACTGCGATCATTCCGGGCCAGATTGTCTCAAAGAGCTTTCTGGATACCTTTGTAAATATGGGCGGAACGGGATGCATCATAGGTCTTTTGTTTGCCATGATGTTCTTTGGAAAACGCAGCTCCACGAAGAAACTCTCCCGCGTCGCGCTCCTTCCAGGCATTTTCAATATCGGAGAGCTGCCTGTTTTCGGATTCCCGGTCATTTACAATCCGATGATGATCATTCCGTTCATCCTGGCCCCGGTCCTGACCTATTCCAATGCCTATCTGCTTACGCAGGCAGGATTCCTGCCGCAGGTGACTGTTCCTGTCAGCTGGACAACACCGGCCATCCTGAGCGGCTATGTGGCCACCGGCTCCGTGAAGGGGATTCTGGTACAGCTTCTGAACATCCTCATCTCGATTGGCTGTTATACGCCATTTGTTGTTCTGTACGATCATAAAGCACTTGATAAGCTTTCATCTGTCATGGATGATCTTGTTGGGATCCTCAAAAAGAGCGAAGAGACGACAGAAGAAGTCACCCTTACTGAATGTGAAGGGAATGTCGGACGCCTGGCAAAACTTCTGGCAGCAGACCTGGAGTTTTCCCTGAATCAATCCTCCAGGGAGGACGCACCCAAAAGTGTGGAGAGCCCACTCCTGATCAAGTACCAGCCGCAGTTCAACAACAAAGGCGTCTGTATCGGCGCAGAGTCTTTGCTCCGCTGGAACCATCAGAAATACGGGATCATCTATCCGCCTCTCGTTGTGCATCTTGCCAGGGAGAGCGGTGATCTTTACAGACTCGAAAGTACCATCATCGAAAAATCCGTACAGGATTCAGAAGCCTTCAGACTCGTCTTTGGGGATGACTTCAAGCTGAGCGTAAACATCACGGTTACAAGCCTGTATGATAAGCGGATTGTGCCCTTCCTCAAGTCCCTGTCTGAGCGTTATAAACTGAAGCCTGGAAACATCTGCATTGAAATTACAGAGGAAACGGAACTGGTGACGACAGAGGAAACCGGCGAACTGATCAGGAAGATCCGTTCGTTTGGCTACACCTTTGCGCTGGATGATTTCAGTATGGGCCACACCTCGCTCCAATATCTGCAGCATAATCAGTTTGACCTGGTGAAGCTTGACGGGAACCTTGTAAAGTCAGTCCTGAGCAACGACCGTACGAGGGAAATCATCAGTTCCATCGTATATCTCTCAAAGTCCCTGGATTTCAAGGTACTTGCCGAATTCGTGGAAACTGTCGAACAGAAAGAAGCACTCGAGCAGATTGGCTGCCTCCTCTACCAGGGCTATCTCTACAGCCCCGCGATCGAGAAGGATGCGCTCCTGATGATGGGGGACGTGAACCAAAAAGCCGCAGAGAAAGAAACGAAGGCTTGAGAGAAGAACAGAGAGCGCTGCTGAAATGTCAAATGGCAGCTTCCGGCAGCCTCTCTCGTCAATCACAAAGGCCTGGATCTCCCAGGAGCGTCCCTTTCTTCGGTGTTCCATCTCCCATTCTTTTTTGTCAGGAGATGTCAGATCCCTTCCTCAATGATCCTGCCCTGTGACAGGCTCCGAAGCTCGTTGAACACACTCCACGCCAGCCCCGGCCAGCGCCAGGATGCTCACAAGCGCAGCGTTGCCGATCCGAATGCAGTTCATCCGCATCCCTGCAAGCAGGCAGTCGTCTATCCTGTCACTGTGTTGTCTTCATGGTCTCTGCCCCCTCTCATCCGCTTCTATGCTCCTATGAATCAGGCCTGATCCGGCCTGGTGCTGTTCAGGAAGTCGAGCAGGTCGCAATGCCTGCCTGGGACGTCGTTCATCAGCCAATCATCTGTCCTTCAGAACACGGGGAGGGTCCGGATCGTCCGCCATGCCAGTGTTCCGGAATACCAGGGCTGATAATGCAGTACCTTTGCGTAAACCCTCTTTTCTGCGCCTGCCTTCTTCATCGGGGTTCCTCGTCTTTCAGCATCAGATAGCCGTAGAAGCAGTTATATATCCATGTTTTCA
>CADBUA010000102.1 GCA_902797665.1 uncultured Lachnospiraceae bacterium
CAACTTCCATTCCCGGCCAGCGGCGGCCTTGCTTTTCAATCTGAGTCCCGGCCGAAAGCCAGGTGCCCTCAGGGACTTTACAGGCTCATGATCCAGATCGTGCACTCCATGCACGCTGCAGGCTCTGTGCACTCCGGCACTCGATGCGCTCTGTTGAGGCTGCGCTCTTTTATACTCGCGGCCAAGAGGATTTGCCACCTATTGTCCGGAACCGCGGTATACGCAGAGACACTGACGATTCGCCTACGGCAGATCCTAAGTGCCTCTAATGTAGCACGAACTGTTCAGCGCCCCTGTATCTCTATGCCAAACAGAATCATCAGCAGATCCAGAATTCTTTCCGCGTCACTGTCCTCCTCCATACGCAGCCGCTCCTCCTGCAGCATCGGTACCTCATCTGAGATCAGACCATCTGCTCTTGTCTTGAGGAAATAAGAGGCGGATTTTTTCGTATTGACCGTCCAGACGAGAACCTTTCTCCCGCTCAGCTGATGCTCCAGGATATCTCCGTATCCCGCGATCTCCTCCTCCAGGATAAGCAGATCCACATCGAGCAGGTCGTCCGAGCCATAGGCAAAGTAGTACAGGAGCCCAGTCTCCACATCCGGGTATGTGCTGTTCACATAGGACATCAACTCATAATTCAGGCCAATGATCGTACACTGGTCAACCATGTCTTTTTCCTGCAGCATGGCGATGACATCATCCGCCATCTTTCTGTCCGCTGTCCTGCCTTTGAGCTCCAGGTACAGGTGGAGATGATCTTTCCCCAGATCCAGTACCTCCTCCAGGGTGGCAACCGGCTGAGGGTCATGGATCTTATCCTTCAGTTCCAGTTTCCGGATCTCCTCAAAGGTGAGGTCAGAGACGGATTTCTTCACGCCTGCCAGACGCGCGAAGGTATTGTCATGGTGGATGATATACACACCGTCCTTTGTCCTCTGGATATCGGTCTCCACGCCATCTGCTCCTGTCAGGATGGCGTTTCTCTCCCCTTCCAGCGTGTTCTCCACAGCGCTGTTCCCACCCAGTCTGTGATAGATGAGGCTCCCGTCCGAATGCGCGGGAAATATCTGATCAAAATACAGGGACGCTACAGCGCCGAAAAGCCAGCAGAGAAAAATAATCCCGGCGAGACTGAGAATGGAAGTTATGATCTTGCTCTTTTTGAACTCCTGTCTTGGCAGAAAAACAGGCTTCTGCTCCCGGAAGCTCAGAAAGAAGCGGGTCAGAACCGTCACCATCAGAGGCGTCATCAGGATCGCGAGCTGCAGAATCAGGTAGGTCATCACCGCGAGCCCACCCGTCAGGATGGTTCTCCTCCCCTCCTCACTCCCGCCGAACACAGAAAGGCATCCATTTATAGCGAAGATCGTAATGACAAAAACCGCAAGCAGAAAGACAGCCCACAGAGCAATCGTCTCAAGAGACCGCAGGAGGACCCTCCACCAGTTCTTCTTCATCATCGCTTTCGAGCGGATTGACGCCTCCTTCACCGAGCAGTGTTCAATCAGAATGAAGTGGAGGATGAAAAGGTTCTTAATCCCCAGATAGACAAGGGCAGCAATTCCAAGAAAGGTGCCCACGCTGTAGAAGCGGTTCGACCTTATCACTGAGGAGATGAAGTTCGGGATATAAAAATTCTCCGTATATCTCACAGAAATCCCAATGCCTGTCAGCGGTACAGCCGCGGCAAGATACAGTGCAAGCCAGAAGCCATGCGGGCTGAAATAAAGCTTCATCGCTTTTACAGCCTCCAGCAGGGTTTTAAAGACATTGACCTTCCCGCCCCGGATCGCCTTCTCCGCGCAGAGGATCTTTCCGTTCACGTCAATTCCGATACTGAAAAGGATCACCAGAGCCCCAATGAGAAGGATCACATACCCCTGCCAGCTCCGAAAAAGAAACGTGAAGTCTCCGCTGGTGATGGCTTTTCTTCCCGCGGAACGGATGAGCACACCATTCAGTTTGCCTGCAAGAAAACTCAGAACCCCCATGATGACCACCGAGATCAGCTGGTAGCTGCTCATCCATCCATAGCAGCGGAGATATGCCCAAAACGACTGCCCGGCATACCACGGAATGTCAGTTCTGCTTGCTTTGCTCTTACAGCCTTCCCTGTGCTTTTCGTTCATTTCGTACTCCTCTTGTCCCGATCCATTATGTTTCGCCAAAATGATGTCTGACTCTTTGGCGCCCTGCCCTGAAACGCTCTTCCTGCTGGAAGCACGCGATTCCTTTTTCCAGAAGAAGCTCCGCAGATGCGCTGCATACTGCCATCTCACGCTCAGCGCAAAGCGGGCTGGACAGTCATCTACTGTTTTGCCACATGGGAGCAGACTATGAGCCAGCTCCTGTCCTGTCACATACCAGGAAGAGAGAGGCGAAAGGATCCAGAAATCAAAGCTTTAGCGCCCTCTGCCTTTGGATATTGAGACTCGTGCTATCGTCCCAGAAGAGATCCCACGGCGGGCTCCGCGCTTTTGTCTGACTCCGCTCCGGCAGGCTCAATTGGACATCCGCAGGCCTTCCTCTCAAGGATCTCGTGAGGCGATCCGCCATGAAAGGCTCTGCATGCTTCTCTCAGCAGATCCAAAAATCCGACCTATTTTTCGAATTCTCTCCCTGATTCCAGGACTTTTCCCTGATCCAATGTCCGTTTTTCCGGACAGATTTTCTGCGATACTGATCGCATCCCATCCATCCAAAGCGGGACACCGGGACCCTGGGCAGGGTTCCAGGGGCTCATCCATCGCGCCAGGCAGTTCCAGCCTATTTGCTTTTGAACTGTATGACCTCGCTTTGGCAGCAAAGTGCGCAAAGCGGACTGGACAGTTACGCCTATTTTACGTCTTAACATTTTTTGGCTCAATGTCAACCTGTTTTTTTTCAGTAATTCATTGCTGTATCGTCTGTATTGGGGAGGACTGAGGGGTGAATCAGAAGAACAAAAGAAGATCCAGAAGAGCGTCTGCTCTCGCCGTCCATTATGAGCGCAAGGCTTTGAGAGAGGTCCGCTACGCGAGGATGTTTCACAGCAGCTGGTATCTGGGAAATGCCTGGGAGGCCGCATCCACTGCCAGGGCCTACCGGGAAGGAATGCCACTGAGAGTCCGGGATATCCTTCCCTTTCGAAAATTTACAGAGCTGGTCTGGGCCATCGAAGACGGCCTGTACGCCCTGATCGGTTTATGGCGCTGGATGGTCCATCCGGATCTTTCCTGGGATCTGGAGGAGGAGGAAGGCCTCCGGGCTGGCAGACCCATCAGCCTCTCAGAAGCTGCGGCCTCCTGAAGGAAGGGCGCGCCC
>CADBUA010000103.1 GCA_902797665.1 uncultured Lachnospiraceae bacterium
ATTTGAATTTGCCAAGTGTTTCACCGGCATATGCCCGCTCGCGCCAATTTCGTCGCAGATTCTCGCGCTCGCGGGAAAAACATAGAGGGTGCGTCTTTTTTTCATGGGAACCTCCAAAGGACTTCAGGGGGATCAACGCGATTGGCATCGTAATCACAAGGACCTGTTTTTGCAGAATCTTACGCGCGGGTCAAACAGCAGCTTTCTGTCTGAAGCTGTCATGCGAAAGACCCTGATATTGGGCTATTTTAGCATGAAGCGAGGGCAGCAGGTATAGATTTTGGAAACTGTCCAGTTCGCTTTGCGCACTTTGCGCCAAGCGAGGTCATACAGATAAGAAGCAAAGGCCGGGCGCACATTGAATGAGACAACAGGAGCCTCAGCCCGGCCGGATGCCTGCAGGAACTTGCGACTGTAGGCATTCAGGATATTCAAAGACATCCTGCAGCCTTTTTCGGGCTTCCTTCCGGCTCTTCTCCTGGCAGAGAAGAACACTTTTTACCTGTGCAATGCCCCGGATTGTAGCGCCCAGGAAAGTCCGGTTTTTGTTGAATTACAGGCCTTTTCAGGCCATTTCCGGAACGGGCGGGACTGGTCCGGGGGTGCCCTTTGTGTTATAATATTCTCTGGCAAAGTACAGTATGAGATGCCGGAAGACCGGCCCCTGGAGGGGCGATGAATGGTCGCGCGCAAAGGCCGGAGGTTGATGCCATGGGACTGGAAGTCAGCAGTGAATACGGGGCGAATCAGATACAGATCCTGGAAGGACTGGAGGCTGTGAGAAAGAGGCCGGGTATGTATATCGGCTCCACCTCCGCCCGGGGACTTCACCATCTGGTCTATGAGATCGTAGACAACTCTGTTGATGAGGCACTGGCCGGGTACTGCACGCATATCCATGTGGTCGTCCATAAGGATAACTCAGTAACTGTCGTGGACGACGGCAGGGGAATCCCGGTGGGAATCAACGACAAGGCGGGGAAACCTGCCGTCGAGGTGGTCTTCACGGTACTGCATGCCGGCGGAAAGTTCGGTGGAGGCGGATACAAGGTATCAGGCGGTCTTCACGGCGTTGGCGCTTCTGTTGTCAATGCCCTGTCGGAATATCTGGAGGTGGAAGTCTATTCGGAGGGAAGGGTCTACAAACAGCGTTTTATGCGGGGCAAGCCCGAAAATCAGCTGGAAGTTGCCGGGGATTGTGATGATTCCCTGAGTGGGACCAAGATCACTTTCCTGCCGGACAAGGAGATCTTTGAGATCACCGAATTCGATTTCGACACCTTGAAGCAAAGACTTCGGGAGACAGCTTTTCTGACCAAGGGTCTTCGGATCACTCTGACAGATGAGCGACCGGAGACGAAAAAGGAGAAGACCTTCCATTACGAGGGCGGCATCCGTGAGTTTGTCCAGTACCTGAACAAGGGAAAGACTCCCCTTTACGATGACATCATCGACTGCGAGGGAGAAAAAGACCGGGTGCTTGTGGAAGTCGCGATGCAGCACAATGACGGCTACAACGAGTCTACCTACTCCTTTGTCAACAACATCATCACGCCGGAGGGTGGGACCCACATGACAGGGTTCCGGAATGCCCTGACCAAGACCTTTAATGACTACGCCAGGACTCAGAAGCTCCTGAAGGAGAACGAGGACAACCTGACGGGGGACGATATCCGGGAGGGACTCACGGCGATCATCTCGATCAAGATCGAGGACCCGCAGTTTGAGGGCCAGACCAAGCAGAAGCTCGGAAACTCTGAGGCCAGAGGCGCGGTGGAGAGTCTGCTCTCCGAGAAGCTCTCGATCTACCTGGAGCAGCACCCGCAGGTGGGAAAGCAGATCGTTGACAAGGCTCTGATGGCGCAGAGGGCCAGGGACGCCGCCAGAAAGGCCAGGGATCTGACCCGAAGAAAGTCAGCCCTCGACAGCATGGCGCTTCCCGGGAAACTCGCGGACTGTACGGACAAGAACCCGAAGCACTGTGAGATCTTCATTGTTGAGGGAGACTCCGCCGGCGGCTCGGCCAAGACCGCGCGTGCCCGCGCGACCCAGGCGATCCTGCCGCTCCGCGGCAAGATCCTGAACGTCGAGAAGGCCAGACTGGACAAGATCCTCGGAAACGCTGAAATCCGGGCGATGATCACAGCCTTTGGGACCGGGATCCATGAAGACTTCGATATCGGAAAGCTCCGCTATGACCGCATCATCATCATGACAGATGCCGATGTGGACGGGGCCCATATCGCGACCCTCCTTCTGACCTTCTTCTACCGCTTTATGCCGGAGCTGATCAAGCAGGGGCATGTATATCTGGCAACCCCACCGCTCTACAAGCTGGAGAAGAATAAGAAGATCTGGTATGCCTACTCCGATGATGAGCTCGCAAGGATCATTGCGGAGGTTGGGAGAGATCAGAACAACAAGATTCAGCGCTACAAGGGACTCGGGGAGATGGATCCGGAGCAGCTCTGGGAGACAACCATGGATCCTGCCAGAAGAATTCTCAAGCGCGTGTCCATGGACGATGATGATGAGTCCTCCGTGGATGTGACCTTCACGACCCTCATGGGGGATCAGGTGGAGCCCCG
>CADBUA010000104.1 GCA_902797665.1 uncultured Lachnospiraceae bacterium
AACGAGTCCTTCACCGACGACAACTCCACAGACCTGACGACCCAGGTTCAGTCCTGCAAGGACGCTGGCGCGGATCTGATCTTCCTGCCGATCTACTACACCCCGGCAAGCCAGATCCTGAAGGCAGCGGATGACATGGATTACGATGTCAAGTACTTCGGATGTGACGGCCTGGATGGTCTGCTCACAGTGGAAGGCTTTGACACCAGCCTGGCAGAGGGCGTTATGCTGCTGACCCCCTTTGTCGCCAGCTCCACCGATGAGGCGACTGTGAACTTTGTCAAGGCTTACGGCGAAGAGGCAAACGGAGATATCCCGAACCAGTTCGCAGCGGACGGCTACGACGTCATCAAGATCCTCTACAAGGCCTGTGTCGAGGCAGGTGTGACCGCTGACATGTCCGCGTCCGAGATCTGTGATGCCCTGAAGGCAGTCTTCACTTCCGGTGAGTTCTCCTACGACGGTCTGACCGGCGAGCAGATGACCTGGGATGAGAGTGGCGCTGTCAGCAAGAGCCCGCGCGGCATGATCATCCAGAACGGCGAGTATCAGCCGCTGGAGTCCGGAGAGGCTCAGACTGAGGCTGAGTAAACTCTGCAGAAAAGGCCTTAAGGCGCCTGCGACTTGACAGCTGCGAAAGACTCGCATACAGAAATACAAAAGAAAAGAGTCCTGGTACAGGTATCACAGTTACACAATTACAAAATCACAATAGAAGATTTCCAGATCCGGAAGGGGTTGACGCAAGCCAGCCCCTTTCAATATATGTCTCCAGTCCAACAGTTTCGCCCGTCCTGTGCGCTTCTCAGAAGCAGAGGGAGAACCTGTTGGACGCCCTTATATGAGCATGAACTGACAGGGGAACGCGAATTGAAGAACGGATTGTGGAAGCGCAAAGCGCAGAATAATCCGAGAGATCCATTTTAGAATATAATCATGTATTTTTGCATGAAACAGGAGGGAGAGGGGTAAAGGATGCAGTTTTTATCCTATCTGGTAAGAGGCATATCACTGGGCAGCGTGTATGCATTGATTGCACTTGGCTATACCATGGTGTATGGTATTGCAAAGATGCTGAACTTTGCCCATGGTGATGTCATCATGGTTGGTGGCTACGTTGTGTTTTTTGCGTTTTGCAAAGGGAATATGAATCCATGGCTTGCGATTATTCTGGCGATGTGCGCCTGCACCCTGCTGGGTGTGACGATTGAGCGGATCGCCTATCGTCCGCTGCGGGGGACGCCTTCCCTGGCAGTCCTGATTACGGCCATCGGCGTCAGCTACTTCCTCCAGAACTCCGCAATGCTGCTCTGGAAGTCGGATCCCAAGTCCTTCACCTCCGTTGTGGAACTGCCTTCTCTCTATCTTTTCGGCGGGAGACTGCAGATTTCCGCGGAGACGATCGTGACAATCATCGTCTCCCTCGTGATCATGTTTGTGCTGATCTGGTTCGTGCAGCGGACCAAGCAGGGCCACGCGATGCAGGCGGTCTCGGAGGACCGCGGCGCTGCCCAGCTGATGGGAATCAACGTCAACGGGATCATCTCCCTGACCTTCGCCATTGGTTCCGGGCTCGCGGCCATCGCCGGCGCGCTGCTTCTCTCCTCCTATCCCACGCTGATCCCGACCACCGGAGCCATGCCCGGGATCAAGGCCTTCGTGGCTGCGGTATTTGGGGGCATCGGGTCGATTCCCGGGGCTTTTCTCGGAGGCATTCTGCTTGGGATCATCGAAAATCTGTCCAAGGCGTATATCTCAACTCAGCTTTCTGATGCCATCGTGTTTCTGGTGCTGATCATTGTCCTTTTAGTCCGGCCAACGGGTCTTCTGGGCAAGAAGCAGATGGTGAAAGTATAAGGGAAGGAGGGTAAAAAATGGCTTCCAGAAAACGGAAAATGAGAGCAAACACGAAGACCAAAATCACCTCCTTCACGATGGTGCTGGCCTTCTGGGCTTTGATCGAAGGGATCCGGCTCAGCGGACATCTGAGCTCGAAATTCACAGGACTTCTGATTCCGGTCTGCGCGTATATCATCATGGCGGTCTCCCTGAACCTTGTGGTGGGCTTTTTGGGGGAACTGTCCCTGGGACACGCGGCTTTCATGAGCGCTGGCGCTTTTGCCGGGGTTTTCTTCTATACGACCGCCGGGGCAACGCTTCCGCAGCCGCTGGCACTGTTTTTTTCCTTCCTGATCGGCGGGACGGCGGCCGGCATTCTCGGTTTTGCCGTAGGCGTACCGGTGCTCCGGCTCTCGGGGGACTACCTGGCAATCGTCACGCTGGCTTCAGGCGAGATCCTGAAGAACGTCCTGAACTCCATGTACATTGGGGTTGACTCAGAGGGGCTGCACTTTTCTTTGAAGGACCAGTTCTCCCTGGGACTTCTGCCGGATGGAAAGATGCTGATGAAGGGCGCGATGGGGATCACTGGGATCAAGAAATGCTCCTCCTTCACGCTGGGCATCTTCCTGATCCTGCTGACGCTGTTTTTTGTGCTGAATCTTATGGATTCCAGGGCAGGACGTGCGATCACAGCCATCCGTGATGATGAGATCGCCTCCCGCTCCATCGGTATCAACCTGACCAGATACAAGCTGATGGCTTTTGTGTCCGGGGCAGTGTTCGCAGGATTTGCCGGCGTCCTCTATGCCATGAATTACGCCTCCCTGGTGGCGGCGAAGTTCGACTACAACCTGTCCATCAATATCCTGGTCATGGTGGTTCTGGGCGGCATGGGGAATGTGCCAGGAGCCATCATCGCCGCGGTGATTCTGACAGTGCTGCCGGAGCTCCTCCGGGGCTTCTCCCAGTACCGTATGTTCATCTACTCCATCGTTCTGATTGTTATGATGCTCTTTAACCAGGCGCCTGCTTTTGTCGCCAGGAGGCAGAGGCTTCGGCTTAAGTTCCGGACCCGGAAAGCGGGGCAGGATGGTGAGGACGGAAAGGAGGAGATCTAAATGGCGCTTCTGGAAGTGACCAATCTCGGAATCTCCTTCGGCGGCCTGCAGGCTGTCGCGGGGTTTGATCTGACGGTGGAGACAGGACATCTGTACGGCCTGATCGGCCCCAATGGAGCCGGGAAAACCACCGCCTTCAACATGCTCACTGGCATGTACCGGCCGAGTGAGGGGAATATCATCCTGGATGGAGAGGACGTCACCGGGAAGAGCCCGGAGTATATCTCCAAAGCCGGGATTGCCAGAACCTTTCAGAACATCCGCCTTTTCCGGCTGATGACGGTGCTGGACAATGTCAAGGTCGGCATGCATAACCGCATCCACTATCCGATGTGGGACGGGGTCTTTCGGACTCGGACATACAAGGAAAAAGAACATGACATGAACCGCAAGGCCTTGCAGCTCCTGAAGGTTTTCGGGCTGGATGACAAGGCGGACTACGCCGCCAGTCAGCTCCCCTACGGACAGCAGAGAAAGCTGGAGATCTGCAGGGCGCTGGCTTCCAAACCCAAACTCCTGCTTCTCGATGAGCCTGCGGCCGGCATGAACCCGAACGAGACCGAGGAGCTCATGGACACTGTCCGCAAGGTGCGGGACGATTTCGGCATCGCGATTCTCCTCATCGAGCATGACATGAAGTTTGTCATGGGCATCTGCGAGGATATCACGGTCCTGGAGTACGGACGCATCATCGCGCACGGCGATGGAGAGACGGTCAGCAACGACCCGCGGGTCATTGCCGCATATCTGGGAGGAGAGGACGACTGATGGGTGAACTGTTGAAAGTGAATCAGATCAACGTATATTATGGGTCGATCCACGCCATCAAGGACGTCTCCTTCCACGTGGACGAGGGCGAGATCGTTACCATGATCGGCGCCAACGGAGCCGGCAAGACCACCACGATGCACGCGATTTCCGGCCTCCTGAAACTGGGGAGCGGGGAAATCCTTTATGAGGGAAAGACGATTTCCAGGATGGATCCCCACAAGATCGTTCAGCTGGGACTGGCCCAATGTCCGGAAGGACGCCGTGTCTTCTCCGGACTGACGGTACAGGACAATCTGGAGATGGGGGCCTATACACGCAAAGACGGGCGCGATGCCATCGAGGATGACTTCGACATGGTCTTCGATCTTCTGCCGAGGCTGAAGGAGCGGAGAAATCAGCCGGCCGGGACCCTGTCCGGCGGCGAGCAGCAGATGCTGGCCATCGGAAGAGCGCTCATGTGCAAGCCCAGGATGCTCCTCCTGGATGAACCCTCCATGGGGCTCTCTCCGCTCCTGGTGAAAGAGATTTTCCGCATCATTGAGTCCGTCAACAAGAAGAACGGGGTGACCGTCCTTCTCGTGGAGCAGAACGCCAAGATGGCCTTGAACATCGCTGACCGAGGATATGTCCTGGAGACGGGCAATGTAAAGATGGAAGGCGCAGCGCACGAGCTCGCGGACAACCCGGATGTCAGAAAAGCCTATCTGGGAGCAAAATGACAGGGGAGATGATATACCCGCGAGCCCGAGAACCCGTGACAAAACTGGCGCGAGCGGGCATCAGGAAAGCCAGTACCGGCAGAGTCTGTCTCTTCCTGGTATAGACAATGAAAACCCCGGAGGGTCTCCCTCCGGGGTTTTCAGGTCCTGCCGTTTCAGGCTTTTATTTCAGGCTTTATTTCAGGCTCTTTGTTTCAG
>CADBUA010000105.1 GCA_902797665.1 uncultured Lachnospiraceae bacterium
ATTAATTCATATGATGATATGTGATTGTATTTATGCATCATAACTTATATAAATATTTATATACGTAAATTCAGAAAGACATATATTTGTCTTTTGTAGATTATTCCTAGTTCGTTTTGTGTTCATTCTGACTTGAGCATATCAGCATTCTACTATTTATCACTGTTGATTTTTATTGTTGTTATTTATTCTTGATATAGACTTTTATATTATGATTTTAACATTTTAATTAACTTGCTATATTATTCTTATTTATCATTATTCTTATTTATTGACTTTATGGTTTTAATAGAATTACTCTTATTATCTATCTTTTGCCCATACGACACCACTTTCAGGCAGGCTTTCTTCCCTCCGTCAGCTCTTCTCTGATGTCCTGTCCGTGTTCCGATTCGATTCTTCAAAGTCACCCCTTCGCCGATATCCTGCCTGTTGTCCGCTTCAATAGCCTGTAAACTTTGACATTTTCCTGAAGTAAAGAGGATCCTCCGCTTTCAGGTCGAGTGTCTCAAGAAGAAAGCGCTTCATTGTCCGGGATATGATGGCCTGTGTCTGCAGTTTCACGATCTGTGAGGAGATCTTTCTTCTGAGATCCTTTTCTGCCTTGTCCCCTTTTTCGATGAGCAGTCCAAGTTCCTCCAGTTCAATGGCGATGGTAATCATCCTGGTTGTCGCATCTCCCATCTCCCAGCCCAGAGCCGCCGCCTTCTCATAGTTCTTTTTCGCGGCGTTCAGTGAGCCTGCAGAGGCGAGGTAAGAAGCACATCTCCAGTAGATGAGCTCATAGGGGTGCTTTGTATTCTCCTTCTCTGCATCAAGATCCCTGAAAACACTTTCAGCATCCAGTGCCTCATAGAGATCATCCGCCTTTTCCCAGCCTGCTGCCTTCCCATATGCCATGAGGCGAATCAGTTCACCAACTCCGAAGACATTACTGGAAGTCACAAAAAGGTCTGCTGTCCTGGCAAGGTCCTGCAATTTGGCGTTTTCGTCAAGGCCAAAGGCTCTGCAGATCCAGCTGTACGCCTCATCAAAATGTCCTGCCTCCGCCTCAAGGTTTGCCCGGTACTGATACTGCCTCCTACGGTCTGGCTCCGTCCGAAACTCCTCGATTGCTTCCTCTGAAAGCTGAACCGCCTTCTCATAATTCTCAGGATGTTGAGACAAAGTCATGGTATAAACCTGCAGGGCTGTCCCCAGAGCTTTTCCCAGAATTCCCAGCTGAATTTCACTTCCGGAGCAGATCAGTTCCATGGCCTCCTTCGCTTCCCGGCATTTCCAGATCAGCGCGTTCACCCCTTCCAGGGCTTCCGGGTAAGCGAGTTCATTGATTCTGGATACGATCTTCCGAAGTTCATATGAAAGCCTGTACTCAATGGATGCCCAGTCGACCGGCATCGAGAAGAGCAGCTCGTCGCAAAGCGCTTCTTCCTCCTCCGCTCTCCGGATATCCCCTTGGTGGGTATAGACTGTCAGCCTCCAGAAATGGAGATCCAATTCAAATTTTTCTGCCAGACTCTGGAAATCCGGTGCCGCTTCTTTCAGGACCGGGATGAAAAACTGCAGCAGGTTGTTGAAAAACCGCAGGCACAGTCTATAGTTTCTCTCCACATTCACATAGTACTCCACCCAGGCGGAGATCACCTTGTACTGAAGCTCCAGATCCTTGACGGGAAGGCTGCGGAGTCTCTCCTTCAGGACGGCCATGTCACGTTCAAGAGCGCCTTTCTCTTCCCCCTGGCAGGCAAGCGCTGCCGCTTCACCGATCCGATCCTCCATCAGAAAACTCTGAAACTGGCGGCTGCTGCCGCTCTGCAGAACCCGGAACGTATAAGAACGGCTGTGATCATCTCTCAAAGCATAGATAAAATCCCTCTGCTCTCCGCTGAACTTATTGATGCCGGTCAGTATCGTATTGCAGACGATATCCGCAATCATCAGTTTCTTGTTTTTCCTTGCTGAGTCCAGACGGATCGTATAGTCATCCTCCGTGATGTGCTTCCCCAGCCCTTCTATAAGAATCCGCTCACGAAGCCTCTTCAGATAATCCTCCTCCGGTACAGTTTCTGTCCCTGGACGGGTCGTATCGACGCGGTTTGCAATCAGGATATTCAGATGAATCTCTCCGTACTTCGCGCGCAGAGCAAGAATCAGCTGCACAATCCCTTCCGCCATGATGACCTGGTAAGTCAGGTTGTTGTCGATCACCATGATGCGCTCCTGGTTATTGAACGTCACCAGGGTTCCAAGTTCCGTAATCATCTGGAACCTCTGGAACTGGTCCTGCCTGTCATTCACCTCCGTACTGTGATAGGTGTCCGGGATCACTCGGTCGATCTGTTCTTTCGTTATGCTTCTGTATTTCGACAAAAGGCCCCCGATCAGGGACGGATTGCTGGAAGGACCTATACGATCATCATGGTCAAAACTTCCGGATTCATCCAGCCATAGCTCAAATACCCTCATAATTCAACCCTTCATATAGCAATGGCAATAAAATGCAAGTATATAAGAAGATGATAATGTTATATCTGTTATATCATATCATGTTGTGAATTTGGTTATGCGATGCAAACCTTGAATTATGATGAATTTTGTGAAAGTTTTTTGCAGAATAAAAAAGGTATAGAGTTCAAGTGTATGAATAAGATTCTATCATATCATCATTTTAATAAACATTCTATTCATTAGTATAGCATACTACAAAATAACGTATTTCAGCACAGCGCAATACAATGCGTTATATTATATAACATTGCTTTACATTACAATACAGTGCATTGCGGCACATTACATTGAACCAATTACATTACATCAGTTATAACTATTTTAGAACGATTCATGTTGCCTGAAGTTGTAGGTGTCATCAATTTCTTCTCGGGAAATCTTCTCTCTCAACGCTTTCTCAGGACGCTCCTTCAGTTCCCTGTAAATGCTCCATGCATCATCTCTGTACTGAAAGGTCCGAGCAAAGTCATCAGCATAGCAGACCAGTGTTGCCTGCCCTCTAAACTGTTTCCCCCGATCGTACCGAAAAAGGCCTTAACCTTGAACCACTGGTCAAGTACATGATGCATATACAGATTCGCAAGTGCCTGAGAACATCCCGATCCCTGCCCCGTTCCGGTAACGTCATCAATGTAGGTATTCTCTTCCAGGTGTCCGGCTTTCAGTCACCTTCTGATGATTTCTATTTTCTATGAATATCCTGCTTATTATGATTCACTCCAGCATTTCTGTATAATGACTATGCCAATATGCCAATATGTCAGTATGCCAGTATGTCATGGTTAAAGGAGCCAAAACAGTTTCTGATATCCGCCTCAACCACATATCTTGTCAATCCATTGATCGACTTCAGGACTTTGCTGATCGCCTGATGGCAGTTTCGCTTCGGCCTGAAGCCATAGGAACAGTCAAGG
>CADBUA010000106.1 GCA_902797665.1 uncultured Lachnospiraceae bacterium
ATCCCGGAAAAAAACCTCCAGCTCCGCCAGCAGAAACGCCAGGCCCATACTGAAGATATAAACCTGAAGAAGCACCAGCGGAAGAAGCACCAACTGCCAGTGAAAGGCTGTCCTCGTCGCCAGCATGACGATGAAAAAAGCCCCCAGGGAGAACACCGTATCCACCATGGTGCTCGTCACCTTCGCGACGGTAAACACATACTTTGGAATATAGGTCTTCTTCAGAAGACTGGCATTGTTGGTGACGGACTTCAGACCAGCCGTTGTGGCGGTGCGCATGAAGTCGAAAAGAACCCGCCCGGTCAGAAGGTAGATCGGGTAATTCTCGATGCTTTTCTTGAACATGGCCGAAAAGACCACGGTCAGAACCAGCATGATCAGGAGCGGATTCAGAATACTCCAGAGATAGCCCAGAAAGCTTCTCCGGTACTTCAGCTTGATGTCCCGCTTGACGAGCTCACAGATCAGGGAGAAGTACTGGCGGAACGTTTTGATGCGGTAGCGCATTGCTCCTTTGTTCATCCGACATCACCGCCTTCCCCGGACCTCTGTCCCTCTGTCTCTTTTTCCGCCTCTGTTTCCACTTTTCCGTCCAGCTTTGTTGCTGCCTCAGACAGGGTCTCGCTTTCCGTCTCTTTTTCTGTCTCTTTTTCCGTCTCATATTCGGCATCAGAGACGGCATCAGTGCCCTTCCTCTCGGTCTCGATATAGGCGTCCGCTTTTCCCTCCCCGTCTTTCAGGACAGAGATGTCCACCAGGATCACCGGACAGACTGAGATGCTGTCATCATTGACCAGATCCCCTGCGCGAAGGATGGTGCCTCCTGCCGTCATGACCGCAGCCGTTTTCCGGTCATGTCCCGGTGAGCAAAGCCAGCTGTCTACCCCGGGCTTTGTAAAGATCCCCGGGAACATCGTGGCTTCCTCCAGATCCAGGATCCGGATCTTGTCCCTGACCGTCCTGGATCCCTCGATCCCGAACTTCTCGTTCCCGGCCGGCGTATACACCATCTCCGCCATCGCGTTCTGCTCCAGCTCTGTGAATTCTTCCTGGAGGACGGTGCTGTTCAGATACTTCCGGAGCGAGCTGTCCTCCCAGGAGACCTCCTCATAGGAGCTATGGTAGGGGACATGCCCGTAGGGGCTGCTTGCGGATGGGCTATAACAGATCAGAAGGGCAAGGGACCCCTCTTTTCTCAAAACCTTCCAGTTGTGGACACCGAAAGCGACTTTATCTCCGGCCTTTGCGGCCTTCAGATCAATCGCTTCGCTCTTGCTCCGGTCCTTCATGTAGAAATACCAGGCACGCTGAGCCCGGTATTCACTGTCCAGAAAATCCCCAAGTTCCAGGAAGTGCTGGTAGGCAGACTCATACTTCCCGGCCCTGCTCTGAAGCCTGGCTCCCACATAGGAAAAGAGGCCGGTCCGGGCCATGAAAAAGACCGCGGCCAAAAGAACCGCAAAAGCCGCAGTCCCCACATTCCGGCGTATTCTCACGCCTCTGTGGAACTCCGTGATGCTCTCCTCGGCCTTTTGTTTCAGCTCCTTCGCGTCCTTGTAGTCCCCCAGCTCTTCCAGCTCCCGGGCCGCTTTCTCATACTCTCCAGGGAGCGTGGCTTCCTTCAGATGCAGCTTCGCGATCTTGTACTTGCCCTGAATCTCCTGTTTTCTGGCTTCTGGAAGACGTGCCTCACATTCCCTCCGGATCTCATCCGCCTCCGGATATCCCTCGGGCAGCTGATCCAGGAGTCTGACAGCCGCCTCCAGGTTCTCCACCCGGTAGGTCGGCTGAATCACCAGATCATCCACCTCCAGGCGGTCCCTGGCACGCTTTAACAGATTTTCATCTGACTCATAGATGATCTGATTTCTCTTCCGTCTTCTCCTGCGCCTGGTTTTCTTGTCAACAAACCTGATCTTCGCCATTTCTCAAATCCCTGAGTATCGTGATCGTGTGCGCGACCGCGGTCTTTATATCAAACTGAGGCCTCCAGCCAAGCTCCGTCTGGAGCTTGCTGCTGTCAAGCAGCGCCTTTGTCGCCTTCGAATAACCCGCCGACTCCAGCTCATCCGGAATCTCAAACACCACGGAGCTCCCCGCCTCAAGGGCGATGAGCTCTGCGAGATCTTTCAGCGTGATGTCACAGTCTCTTGTGGAGATGTTGTACGCATATCCGCATTTCCCCAGAAGGAGAACCGTCAGGACACCGGACACCGCGTCACAGACATAGGTGTACGAGTACAGCTGATCCCCCTTGCTCTTGAGAACAATATCCTCCCCGGCCACCCCCTTCTTGATGAACTGGGAGATGGCCTTGGTGTCCGAGCTCAGCATGGAAGGCCCAAAGGAACGGGTAAAACGGGGAATCACCACATCAAGGCCCTTCTGCCGGATGTAGGCCTGGCAGAGCGCCTCTCCTGCCCGCTTGCTCTCCGGATAGCCGGCCCGCATGGTATTGCAGTCGATGTAGCCACAGTAGGACTCATCAAAGAGTTCCACATCTCCCCGGTTCTCCCCATAGATCTCATTGGAAGAGGCGAAGAGAAAACGCTTCGCCTTTTTTTCAGCTGCCAGGGAGAGGAGGTTGTTGAGCCCAATGATGTTGGTCAGCACCGTCCCGATGGGGTCACTGGCGTAAGCCACCGGATGGGTATTGCTGGCCGCGTGAAAGATGTAGTCGATCCGGGAAAAAGCTTCCAGCGCCTTCCGGAGGCTCTCCTCCTGATCGATGTCACACTCAACAAAGTGAAAGTGCGGATCCTCCCAGAACTCCAGCAGCCTCTCCTTCGCCTTCTCCCGACTCCTCCCGAGCGCGATCACAGAACAGTCCATCCCATACGCCTGATTCCGCATCATGAGCACAGAAATCAGACAGCTTCCGATCATTCCGGTCGCCCCGGAGATCATGATGGAAGAATGCTCCAGTTTTTCCCAGGGAAGTTCCAGAGAAGAAACCCCTCTCAGATCCTCCAGGTACAGTTGATTTTCCAGTAACCTCATTCTCTGTCTGTCCTCACATCTGCCCCGCCAGAGGCGGGGCAGAGAAACAATCAATCCAAAATCATCCAGAAGCGCATGAGCCCAGGAACCGATGCCAAAGGGCAAACCCTCAGGAAGGATCTGTCATCCGTCATCCAGTCCACACCACCCGGGCAAAGCGCAATATAATATAATATAACTCTAAAAGCGCAGCGCATAGCATTATGCCATGCCATTCTATACTATTCTACTCTATCCTACTCTATCCTGTAATATAATGCAGTACATCGCATCACAATGCATTGAATTGTATTACATCGTATTACATCGTACTCCATTTTATTACATTGTATTACAATGCAATGAATAGAATACACAGAAGTTTACAATGCGCAATACATTACATTTCTATGAATTTCATCATTCGCTGCACCGCAAGCAGAAGAATATATTA
>CADBUA010000107.1 GCA_902797665.1 uncultured Lachnospiraceae bacterium
ATTCCATCATACAGCTGCTGGCCAAGGTAGAGAGCCGCCACGAGAAGAAAGGTCAGCGGCAGCGTTCCCTCTTCAAAGCTCCCAAAGGAGGATAGAAGAATCATGGCAAAAACCACCCCGCTGGCGCCCAGAAGGGCTGTATGGGGGAAGAAAATGAAGTTTACAAGGCCTGTCACCAGCGCTGTCGTCAGAATCACAAAGGCCATGTCAGAAGATCCGTACTTTTCCTCCAGGAGCGGTCCAATCACCAGGATCATGCAGATGTTCCCATATAGGTGGGAAAGACTGGAATGGCCTAAAACATGCGTAAACAGCCGGACGTAGGTCAAAGGGCTTTTCAGGGAGGAGCGGTAAACACTGAAGAGAAGCCGATTGCTCGCTCCATTCGTGAGTGCCCCGAGGCACAGTGCCAGGAGGCAGAGAAAAGTGAATAAGAGAATCACAGGTGCGTTCATTGATACTTTGATTTTACGGGATTGTCCCATCGATCTCCCAGCCTTTCGCTTGATGAATGTCTCCTGAGCCATCGCCATGCCCCAGGAGGAGACTCGGCCCTTACGAATTCAGTGCCTGCGCGGCTATTCTGCAGGATCCTTACATCCAGATCACCCACAGAAGCAGCCAGCCTGTCGTGACGGCAGTCAGGGTGAATGGAATGCCGAATTTCATAAAAGTGCCCGCCTTGACGGTATACCCTTCCTTCTGCAGGATCCCCATGCCGGTGATATTGGCGGAGGCACCGATCGGAGTGATATTCCCGCCAAGGGTAGCGCCCACCAGAAGTCCGAAGTAGAGCAGGTTTGGATGGACCACAATGGAGCCAGATGCGGACAGCTTCGAAGCGACCACCGCAACCACCGGCAGCATCGTGGCAGTGTAGGGAATGTTGTCGATAAAGGCGGAAAGGAGCACGCTCATCCAGACGATGATCGAGTAGACCAGGAAGATCGATCCATAGGTCCCATCCCCGGAAAGCCCTGCGATCAGTTGACCGATCATCTCAATGATGCCGGCTCTGCTGATGCCGCCGATGATGACAAACAGCCCCATCAGGAGGGCGATCGTGTTGTAGTCAATCTCCCGAAAAGCATCCTTCGCTGTCTCCAGGTTCCTGTCCCGGAATGCCTGTCGGATCACGCCAAAGAGGAAGAAGCCCACACAGATAAGCCCGTTGGTGATTTCCGGTTTATAGAACTGGCCCGCTTCCGCATTGCTTTTGTAGGGGATGAAACTGACCGCAATCAACGTGACCACGGTTCCCAGAAGAAGGCAGGTCGGCACTCGGTCCTCCACCTCTGTGAGCTCCCCCACCTCGATCCTGTCCCGGCTCTTCCGGAAGCTCCACAATACCAGAAGTGCGGCCATCAGAGCGCCCGCCTCCGTCACCCAGAAGATCCCCGGGTGCCCTTCGACAAAGAAGAAATCCATGAAGTCCAGGCCGGCTGCCTTGCCGAGCAGGATGGAGGTCGTGTCCCCTACCAGGGTGGCCGCCCCCTGCAGGTTGGAGGACAGCGAAATACAGATGATAACCGGCACAGGAGAGATCTTCAGCTTCCTTGAGATCGCCAGGGCTACCGGTGCGATCATCAGAACTGTCGCGACATTGTCGACAAAAGCAGAGATGATGCCGGCAAACAGAGACAGGAAGACCACCATCCACTGGACCGTGCCTGCCTTGACCATGATCATGTCCGCCAGCCGGTTAGGCATCTTTGACAGAATGAACAGGTACACGGTGCCCATGGTCCCCGCGATCATCAGAACGACATTCCAGTCAATCTCCCCCAGGGCGTCGCGGAAGCTGTAGGAAAAGCCTTCGAACAGGCCCACGCTCCCCACGACCACAAAAACGATCGCTGAGAGCAGAGCGATGAAAGGCCTGTACTGCTGCAGGGTAAACATCAGAATGTAGGTGACCGCAAAAAGAACGAGTGCAAAGATAGTCAATGAGTTCATACCACTCCTAATTGGTTCTGTCAGGCCCGAGAGGCAGTCTCAGGTCTCCCCCAGGGCACGATGCTGTCCGTTCAGCTTCACTTTTGCTTTTGAACTTTATCAGCTCGCTTGGCGACAATCGAGCAAAGCGGACTGGACAGTTACGATTTGATTTGTTTTCATTTCAGCCCTTCCGGCCCTACTCTGTCCTGAGAGACTCCGCGGGATCATTGTTGGCTGCCCGGAAAGACGGGAACAGACCGGCGATGACACTGAGGGTGAAGCTCAGGATGACCAGACGCACGGCATTGACCGGCGCCAGGTAGGCGGAAGCCTGCACCCCTTCACCGATGAAGTGATGCAGAATCCGGTTGATCGGGATCAGCAGGAGGTAGGACGAGCTGATCCCCAGAATGCCAGACGCAAGGCCCGTGATGAAGGTCTCCGCGATGAAGACTTCCGAGACGTTGAAACGGGAAGCCCCGATTGCCCGGAGAATTCCGATTTCCTTGCGCCGCTCGAGCACACTGATGTAGGTGATGACACCGATCATAACGGAAGAGACCACGAGAGACACCGCCACCAGCGCCACCAGTACATAGGTGATCGCGTTGATGATGTCTGTCACGGAGGACATCAGAAGACCTACGGTATCGATGTAGGAGATCTGTTTCTCCTCCTCGTCCTTCAGACTGCAGTCCTCATTATAATCATCGATGATCTCGCAGAGCCTGTCCTTGGCCTCAAAGTCTTTGGGATAGATGGCGATCTCCGCCAGATCCTCCTCCCCCGCGTAGCCAAAACGCCGCAGGTTTTCCTTGGCTGTGACGATCTCCTGGGACATCACTGCGCTGAGATAGGACTGAAGCTCTGAAGGTTCCATCTCGATCTCTACAGCCTGCATGAAGGGAGTCAGGTCAATGGATGAGATTCCCATCTCTCCGGAATCCCGCCCCAGGCCTTCCTCCAGAATCTCCCGCCCCTCCTCTGAGGAGAGATAGGCCATAAACGAGGGAAGCAGCATTTCCGGATCCGGGAAGCGGTGATCTTTCGCGTAGCTGCTATAGCCAGCAAGCAGTTCATCAAAGAGAATGTCAAGGCTCTGTCCTGTGGAGGACATATGGAAAAGCTCTCCGACACTCTCAGAAAATGCCTCCTGCCCCTCCCAGCTTCCAAGCCACTCGCTGAAGTCAAAGAGGAAGCTCAAAGGGTTGATCTTTGAATGCTCTCCGGCATAGATCATGTAGCGGGAGAAGAGGCTGGAAAGAAAGCCGGAGAGCCCGCTGTCTCCCCTCGTCCATTCCTGTTCCTCCTCAATCCGGCTGTAGGCTCTCCCAAGATCCTCCCGCCCCTCCGTTGAGGAGAGATAGATCCGGACAGCCTCACTGAGGTTTTCATAGTCTGTCTCCGGGCTCTCCCCGGCATAGTCCAGATATCCCGAGAGCAGACGCTCAATCATGGGAGAAATCCGGCTTCTGTCCAGCTCCGCCGTTCCGAAGAGATCTGCCATCAGCTCCGACAGTGCCTGGCTCAGCGCTTCCTCATCGATGGAGACAAGCTTCGAGAAATCAAACGCCTCCACATCCTCATCCCCGAAGGCTCTGCCAGTCAGAACATTCAGGTCCATATCCGCGAGCTGCGCCTTCACCACGCCGGACTTCTCGGCATCCTCCCGGAGCCTCTCTGTGAGACGGACATCATACCAGATCCCCATGTTCAGCATGGAGGCCTGAAAGCCCGCCCGGGGTTCAGCCACGCCGGTCACCGTGAGGGTCCTGCCATTCTGAACTGCCTCCCTGACAAAGGCGGCATCCCCGGATCGGTCCGTCCAGATGCCGTTCTGACCCTCTTTGCTGTAAAGGGCCGAGGCCGAAATAACCTTGAATTCGACGCCGGTCAGATCCTCGTAGTCAACGTCCGCGTTCTTCCCATCGCCCAGAGCAATTCCCCCGCCCTGATCCACGTTTCTTAAGGCATCCTCCATCTCGGCAATGTCCTTGATGCCAAGGATATAGAGCAGGAAATCGGATATCATCCCATCCGGCCCCAGCACCAGCACACACTCATCTTCCTTCTCCGGCCAGCGGCCCGCCCGGATGTCATACTGACCTGTGTAGAGATCTGAATTCTCCGGCAGGTTCCAGAAGACATCCACGGAGCCATAGCTCCCGAACAGCGTGGAGGACGAAGGTGCCCCGAAAGAAGCCATGTACTCATTGGGGTTGACCTTGTAAGCTTTGTCCCCCTTCAGACTGTAAATGAGCGGTGTCACATCATAGAGGTACTCCACAGACTGTGTATCCGCGTCGACCTCATCCTGCCGCTTTTCCATGTATTTACTGAAGGCGTAGAGGTCATTGGAGCCGACAGAGGAGAGGAAGCTGTCAAGGATCTGAACTTCCCGCACCTGACTGCTCTCCTCCCTGGAATCATCCCCCGCGATCTCCTCGTGGAACTCCTCCGCGGATTCCATCATGCTGGACATGGAAAAGCCTGTTTTCTGCAGCTCGATGGGATACTGTGACAAGGTCATCTCCTCTGTGTCATGGATATAACGGTTGACGCCACCCGACAGGGCCAGAATCAGGGCAATCCCGATGATCCCGATGGATCCCGCAAAAGCCACCAAAAGCGTCCTGGCGATCTTGGAGAAGAGGTTGCTTCCACTGAGGGAGAGCGCTGTCGGAAAGCTCATTCCGGCTTTGCCGGGACGTTTTCCCTTCAGCTTCTCCTCCTCGATCAGGTAAGGGTCGCTGTCCGCCGCGATCTTCCCGTCATTCAGGCGGATGATCCGGGTCGCGTATTCCTCCGCCAGTTCGGCGTTGTGGGTCACCATGATGACGATGCGTTCCCCGGCGATCTCCCGCATGATGTCCATGACCTGAATGCCCGTCTCCGAATCAAGGGCTCCGGTCGGCTCATCCGCCAGGAGGATTTCCGGGTCATTGACAATGGCCCGGGCGATGGCGACCCGCTGCATCTGTCCTCCCGAGAGCTGGCTCGGTTTCTTATGGGCATGCTCCAGGAGTCCGACCCGCTCCAGGGCCGCTTTCGCCTTCTCCGTCCTCTCCCCTTTGGAGATCCCCGCAATCGTCAGCGCAAGCTCCACGTTGCTGAGAATGCTCCTGTGGGGGATGAGGTTGTAGCTCTGAAAGACAAAACCGACGCTGTGATTGCGGTAGCTGTCCCAGTCCCTGCTTCTGTAGGTTCTTGTGGAGGTTCCACCGATGATAATCTGCCCTTCGTCCGGGTGATCCAGCCCGCCAATGATGTTCAGAAGCGTCGTCTTGCCGGAGCCCGAGGGTCCAAGCACAGCCACGAACTCGCTGTCCCTGAAGCTGACCGAGACCCCGTCCAGGGCTTTCTGGACAAAGCTCCCGGTTTTGTACTGTTTCGATATGCCTTTTAGCTGTAGCAAACTTTGCTCCTTCTCTCTGCCGCCGCGCGGCCGGATCACCGCCAGTAAAGCGGTAAAGCCTGCTGGATGAATCTCAGAGATCCCTCAGGCCTGAAGCGCGAAATCCTTGATGCGAGATGGGATCTCCAGGTGCCAGAAGCTGTCACACCACAAAATGCATCGCCTCCGGCTCAGCCGGAGACGATGCATGATCTTACAAAGTGTCCGCCTCGGTCTCAGGCTCTGCCTCTGTCTCACTCTCCGTCTTTGTCTCAAAATCAGAAGAAGAGAGCTCTCCCTCCTCTGACAGGTCAGCAATATCCAAAAGGCGGTAGTCTGTCAGGAAGGCGCGGTCATAGGAATAGTCGTAGATGTAGAGGATCATGAATACCGGGTCGCTCTCGGAGAAGTCCGGCGTCACGCGGCAGACAATCCCGTACTCGCGGGTTGCCTTCATTTCATCATCATCTTCATCTTCATCATCAGCCGGCTCATAGGCGCGCTCAATGTAGGCAACAGGATCCACGTCCGCCCAGCTGATGTCCTTGACCACGCGGTCCAGGGCCTCACTGACAGCGTCATTGTCAGAGAGCTGAAAGCTTCCCATGTTCGGCCTGAATTCCTTGAAAGAAGACTTGCCCGCGGCTTTCCCGATCTCCGTGAGCGCCGTCAGGGACGCTTCCCCATCCAGGTTCCGGTCGACATAAGCCAGGGCAAAGCTCTTCGTCTCTCCCTTCTTTTTCGCCCTGCTGAGGTAGCAATAGCGGACGCCGCCGGATACTTTGGAGGAGATCATCAGAATCGGCTCAAGATCCCTTTCCTGATAAGCGGAGACTGCCTCCTCAAAGATCTCCCGCTCCTCCTCTGTGAGAATCAGGCTCCCCTCTTTGCTCTCCCATCCGCCGGTCAGATACTCCCTCAGCTCGGAGTCCTCCCAGAAGTTTTTCATATCCTCACGGAAATCCTCCCCATCCTTTTTGATCGCGTCTGCCGCTTCCTTCGGGATGACCTTTGACCTGCTGTCTGAGTCATCCTTCCCATCCGACTCCCCGAATCCAAAAAACAGCCCCACAGCCATCAGTATCGCAGCCAGCATTTTCAACATAAAAACCTCCTCTGCGGCATAAAACCGCCATCTCCCACAGGCGGGCTCTGACCGCCCTGTTCCGGTCTTCCCGGCAGTATAGATACAGACCTTTCTCAATTATACAGGACTTTGTAGCATACATATCTTAAGAATTCAGATTTCACAGAATATCCACAAAAAAGAAGCGTGGCTGTCCAGCCGCAAACTCCTGCAGGCATTCGGCCGGGCTGAGGCTCCTGCGCCCGCATTGAAACTGCGACCGGCCTTTGTTCTGAACCGTATGGCCTCGCCCGGCGGCAAGCGGCCAAAGTGGATTGGACAGTTCCCTTCCCTTTAGTATCTTCCCGGCGTGAGGTAAACCGTCTCCTCATGATCCGGCGAGGGCCGGGACAGGCCAGGGATCTTCCATCCGCCCTTGCCTTTGCCCTTGCCTTTGCTTTGCCTCTCTTCTTCCGGGTAAGGCGGGTACAGACCTTCCATCAGCTCCGCGATCGTCTTCTGCCGGTCCGCCGGGTGAAAGGAAAGTCCCTTCATCAGAGCCTCCTCCGCGCTTTTTGGAATCTCAACGCCAAGTTCAGAGGGAAGCGGGGAGGGGTTGGAAAGGCGGTCAAAAGGCTCCGCCAGCTTTTCTCCCGTGATCATCCGGTAGATCGTCGCGCAGAGGGCGTAGATATCCGACCATGGGCCGATGTTTCCCAGCACCGAATACTGCTCACCGGGAGAATAGCCGGGCTTGACCAGAACGATGGTGCTCTGGCGCCCATCCTTCTCCACCTTCACATCACCGAAGTCCATCAGCTTCACCTTGCCGTTCAGAAGCATCTGGATGTTGTCAGGGCTGATGTCCCTGTGGGTCATGCCCTTCTGATGAATCGCCTCGAGAATCAGGCAGATTGGGCGGAGGATCTCCATCACTTCCTGGAAGGGGATCGCTCCCCTCTCCTCCAGATATTCCTTGAGGTTCTTTCCATCCAGGCACTCCATGACCATGTAGGCGGTCTGGTTCTCCTCAAACAGGTTGGAGACCCGCACCATGCCGGTCAGATCCGGGTTCATGGTCTGAAGAGCCGCGACAGTTCGCGCCTCGCGGATGAATTTCTCCTTCACCTCCCGGACCAGGTCAAAGCTTTCCACGTAGCTGACACTGCAGGTCTGGTCATCCTCAGAGAACAGGCGGGTCATCAGGTTGGAAGGGAAGAGCTCCTTGATCGCCACCAGGACATCCAGGGAGAGATCTTTCGCCAGATAGACAATTCCGAAGCCGCCCCAGCCCAGCACCCGTCCAAGCACATATCTGCCGGCCAGAATCGTGTAGGGCTTCAGCGCTTTCGCGTCAGGATGGTAGTCCGCCAGGTCAAAACCGCAGAAGGGGCAGGGGCCTTCCGATGTCTCCTTTTCCCGCATGCAGCCCGCGCAGAGTCTGGGGAAGGCTTTTCTCTCGATCCCCTGCGAGAGGCCGCCCTCTCTCTGTCCCTTAGATGGAGACGGAGACGCTCCGGATGCCCGCGCCTGAACTGTCCTCTCTCTGCCATCTTCTTCACGAAGCTCCTCCCAGGCCAGATGCAGCGCGTCATAAAGCTCCCGGACCGTCTGATAGCGTTCCCCGCGCTCCACCGACATGCCCTTCATGAGGATCCTCTGTTCCTGCTCGTTCATGGCAGCTCCAAGGTCCAGGGGCAGGGCCAGCGGCCTTCCGGACTGCCGCTCCATGGCTCTCACCGGGGCAATGCCCGCCACACATCGGTAGAGCACGGCGGAGAGGGCGTAGACATCCGTCCAGGGGCCCTGCTGATCCTGCTCATACTGTTCAACCGGAGTATAGCCATTGTTCAGCATGGTGGTCATTCCAGTCAGGTTTTCCATCCGGTTTCTGGCCATGCCGAAGCTGGTCAGCATCACGCCCTCTTTCCCAATGAGAATGCTTTCCGGGCTGATGCCCTTGTGGACAAGACCCTTCTTATGAATCTCAAAAAGAGCCTGAAATACCCGCTCCAGGAGCTCCAGGGCATCCCCCATCGATAGCTGCCCCACATGCCTCAGGTATTTTTCCAGCTCGATGCCTTCCACGTAGTCTGTCACCACGTAAGATGTATGGTTCTCCTGAAAGGAATCCAAAACCTTCACGATACCTGAATTCTGAACGCTGCCCAGCTTCTCTCCCTCCTCCAGAAAAGCCAGCCTTCCCTCCTCATAGATTTCCGGGTCCCTGCGGACGGTGACTTCCGGAGA
The DNA here is from genome assembly GCA_902797665.1 of uncultured Lachnospiraceae bacterium. Lineage (GTDB taxonomy): Bacteria > Bacillota > Clostridia > Lachnospirales > Lachnospiraceae > Porcincola. The sequence continues at coordinate 8,649 of CADBUA010000107.1, forward strand.
CTTCGCGGTGTAGCGGTAGACCAGTCCCTGGGGAAAGTATTCAATGATCGAGACCCTCCTGTCTTTCGCAAGATCCCGGCCGATATAGCGGATCCCGAACCCATCCGATCCCAGCGCCTCCCCCACAAGATAGGACTCATGCAGGAGGCTCCCGGGCTTTAACTGATCCGGGCAGGCCGCGACCTCATCCAGCTCTCTGCCGCATCTTTCGCAGACGCTGTCTCTGCCGGATGCCTCCATACAATGAAAGCAATAGCGGACCGGCTCCTTTTCCGATGTCGTTTCTCCCGCAAAGCCCACTGTGCGCGATGGCTC